>CBIHRH010000693.1:0-3165 GCA_966212365.1 uncultured Emticicia sp.
CGCCTGTGCAGAACCCGGCATATAATCATTGGCTAAACTAACTGAGGCAGTTTTGCCTGCCAGTACATCGCCTGAAAACGAACTTTTCAAAAGCGAAGTGCTTGGCCTGATTGTCAGGTCGATACTTTCAGAGAATTTCTCTTTAAATCCGTTTACGGTTACTGCAATGCTTCCCGTACCAATAGCTGCAGGGGCTTTTATAGTAAATAATGTTCTCACTTCTTTCCCTGCCGGAATCGCAATAGATTGATTATTCTGGCTTTGCAAAGCCAGACCTCCTGTCAGATTCACGGCCGTACTCACAGTCGTATTACTCTTGGTAGTATTAGTAATCGTAACCGGAATAATCACCTCATCGTTAGGACTCAGGAATCTTGGTGCACCTGTGCTAATCACAATCGGGTCTTTTACTTTCATATTGATATTGGCCGAACCAAAAGCCTCATCATTATAAGCTACAGCCATGATTCTCAAATCACCAGAGAACTGTGGTATATCAAATTCAAACTGTGCTTCGCCGCTTGAATTGGTTTTCAGAATACCACTCCAGATAGCCACCAGTTTGGTACGGCCATTACTTAATGGATTTACCCTTTTCTCTAAATTATATCCATCCCCCCCGATACTACTATTGCTGGATAGTGACAATTCAGGGAACAAGAATTGATATAAATCATGACTACTTACTTCCAAAGCCTGTTTCTGATAGAAATAATTATAAATATCAGGTGTTTTGAAATTTTTGATTTGTAGGATACCTTCATCTACCACCGCCACCGTCAACTCTGTATTAGATTTACTCTTTACCGTAATTTTCTGCTTACGTTTCGAACGGGATTCTGTAGCAGCAACAATCTGGACTGGAAGCAAATTACTTGCTTTCTCAACTTTCATAGGTGCGAACCCATGGGCTACTGTCAATGGCATATCTATCCCCTTCATCGGACGAATCAAAGTAGCCGTAACATATACATTTGGCAACATATCTTCGGTCACTTTCACCTCTACTTCTGCCGATTTTTTATCGGTTTCAATATAAAAATGCTCTAATACTCTGTTTCTCTCAACAGTTACCAGCATTTTCCCGGCAAATGGCGTCTTCATCAGTATCTTGGCATTATCCCCCACCTGATAATTGTCTTTATCCATTTCCATTAATACCTGACCCTCATTGCTTACTTCAAAAGAACTATTGGAAGTGCTGCCATAGCCATAAGCGTAGAACCCCTGCGAAGCATAACTCTCGGCATCAGGTTTATAGATACGGATTTCATACTCGCCTGAAACCTGTGGAATAAATTTAATGCTTGCCTTACCGCCTGAAAAATCTACTTCTTTGGTCTGGACTAATTTTTCCTGACGTTTAGAATTATAGCGGATAACTCCATCAGTTTTCTCAACAACAGTCTGGTATTCTATGCGGTAAATATCTATCGTTGCACGGGTTTTATTCTGTATTTTACCTTCAGTAGTGAGCGCAACCAGCGGAATAACCATTGGTACGTGCGTGCCTACATAATAATCCGGCAAGCCAATGCCGAAAAACGTTTCTTGCGTAAATACATCGAAGCGCTTCATGCGGTTGAGCGGTCGGCCTGTTTCATCAAAAACCGTTACAAAAACTTTCCCTTCCAACACCCCCATATCTTTATAAGTAGCCGGAATCTCAAAGCTCTGTGCCCCTACCCCATTTTCATTCGTCACCCCCTGACGCACATCATTATTAAATTTCGTATCATTCTGAATATCAAAACTATAATTCTCAAAACCTTTAGCCGTAAAAACTCTTCTTTTCAGACTGAAATCCATTTCATAATTACGATTCGAAGCAGGAGGGCCAAACAAATTGGTCGCTATGGCCTGCATCGACACTGTTTCACCTGAATGATAAGTATCTTTTGCCGATAAATCTACCTTAATGCGATCGGGCATAAACTCCTCTACACTGATAGATTTTGAAGTGAGTAATACGTCATTACCGTTATATACTTCAATCGAATAATTACCTGTGACAGCCGCACGATCAAGCGGAATGGAAGTATCTACCGCCCCTTGTCCATTAGTATTTTTCAGGAATGATTTAAACTCCCTTCCATTAGGCAATAAAATCTTAATTTTTAAAGGAATATCCCCAGCCGAAGCCCATTTGCTATCTCTTACGACTGTATTGAAATGCACTGTTTCACCCGGACGATAAATATCACGGTCACCATACACAAAGGCATCATAACCACTGACATTGGCTCGTTTACCCTCTACTTCAAAACGTGAGGTTTCTACCTGAGTATCTTCAAGAAGCATATAATTAAAGTCTTCATCTGTGCGAGCGGTAACCATCGCTACATTGAAATTGGGGGCTTTTTCCAGCAATTTCTCAAAGACTACTACCCCCTTGCTATCGGTTTTCAGCGTTTCAATGATCTGGTTATTCGAGCTAATCAGATTTACTTCTACATCACCTATTGCCTGTGCATCAATTATCGAGTTTACAAACACCATTACCTCATTGCCATCATCTGATTTCTTGGCAATAATACCAATGTCTGAAACCGATACCAGTTTACTGGCATTGAAATAATACTCATCGTTTGAATTAAGATTTACCAGATATACCCCTCTTAATTTGCTTTGGTCAGGCAATGGCATATTTAAAACTGAGGTACCATGAATTTTCGGCAAATTACCTGTTTCAATGGTTCTATCCAGAATGACATCACTATAAAATCCTTGTCCATCATCATTATAAGTAAAGCCATTACGGGTACTGCTTTCGCCATCATAATAGTAGTCTTCATAGCGATTGTTTCGTAAGTAAGACAGGATATTGTTCTCATATACTTTCAAGACCTTCACTTTTACTTTTGGGATATTAGTAACCCTAACACCTATATTACGGCTACCTTTAGAGGATAAGTACAGTCCTTTTTTATTGGTAAATTCAAGGCTGGCAGGCATTTCACCGAAGAATAAATCCTTGGTATAATTTCCATCCAGTTTTGCACCTAATGTGCCGCGAAGATTATCCTTGATTGTAAGTGTATAAGCTTCGGTTGTACTGAAATAACCTTTGATAATGAAGCCATTCTCGGTCACTTCGGTCTGAGTTTCTACCGTGGGCTCAATAATGTATGAATCTTTCAGTTTACTATCAGTAATTTGCTGGGT
>CBIHRH010000694.1:0-3164 GCA_966212365.1 uncultured Emticicia sp.
ATTTACTTTTCAAGTCATTTATGCGCAAAATCCAAAAGAATTAAGAACGCTTCTCGTGTTTTTTGATGGATTAAGACCTGATTATATAACCCCTGAAAATATGCCGAACCTCTATGCTTTCAGCAAAAAGGGCTCTTATGGCAAAAATCATCATAGTGTCTTTCCGACTGTTACAAGAGTAAATGCATCATCGTATTCAACCGGAAGTTATCCTAAAACCCATGGTTTGATGGGAAATACGGTTTACTTTCCGAAAGTTGATAAAAAGCATGGTTTGAATACCGGAGAAGCTGAAAACCTGAATAAAATTAATGAATCGGAAAATGGAAATCTGTTAACCGCTATTTCATTGGGGGGAATTTTGACGAAGGCAGGCAAAAAAATGATTGTCTTTAGTTCTGGTTCTTCGGGGTCTGCATTATTGCAAAATCATAAAGTAGGTGGCGGTGCTGTTATCAATACCAGTATGATATTGCCAGAATCATTAAAAGAAAAAGTTCTGAAAGAAATAGGTCCGATTCCGGAAAGCGTTAAACCCAAACCTAATTTGCTACAACATAAATGGATTGCAGATGCGGTGATGAAATATGGCATTACTTTAGATGGCCCTCTGGTAAGTTCTGTCTGGTTCTCTGACCCGGATGGAGCAGCTCATAGTTTTGGCATTGGTTCTGACTTTGCTATGGAATCAATCAGAATCGTTGATGAACAATTTGGACGGATTCTAACGGATATAGAACAGAAGGGTTTAACAAATAACTTCAATATTATTATTTCAGCAGACCACGGCTTTGCTACTTTTATAGGCAAAACAAACGTTGCCGATTTTTTAATTAGTCAGGGTTTGAAACAAAGCAAAGAAAGCGAAGATGTTGTGGTTTCGGAAGGCGCAATTTATGTACAAAATCATGATAAAGCGAAGATTCAGAAGATAGTAACACAATTACAAGGTCAGGAATGGGTGGGTGGCATTTATACAAAATCCCTAAAAGCAGGTGATACTAAGGGTTTTATTGAAGGTACACTTTCTTATGAAGCCATTCACTGGAATCATACAAGCAGAACTGCTGATATTCTTGTTGATTATAATTGGAATGATAGTGAAAATGATAAAAACTATATAGGAACAAGTTTTGCGAAAGGTGTTGCCGGGCATGGCAGTTTGAGTCCTTATGAAGTGCATATTGCGCTATTAGCCTCAGGCCCGAGTTTTAAAAAGGACTATGAAAGCAATTTACCGACCTCAAATGTAGATCTTGTTCCTACCATTCTGCATTTACATCAATTGTCCATACCTGCTTCTATGAACGGGCGAGTTTTTTATGAACTATTAAACGAGAAGAACACGCCTAAATTACCAGAACTGAGGGTTGAAAAAATAAGAACTACAGCAGATTACGCAGGTGGTTCTTATGAATTAATATTACAACAAAGCATACTAGGAAAATATAGATACCTTGATTTTTCTAAAGTAGTACGCACCAGTAAATAAGAATTGATAAAAATCTCTTACTTTTACACTGCTCAATCTATTGGGCAGCGTAACTTTTTTTACCTATGAATACCCCGGATTTAATCACCTAATCTACTTAACCTTTCAACCATGATAAAGAAAATTCTTACAGTTTTATCAATTCCTTTCACCATTCTTCAAACACAAGCGCAGACTTCTTTCTATATCGCCAATAAAGCACCACTTGCTCCACTGAAATACATTGAATTACCTCTAGGGGCAGTAAAACCAGAAGGCTGGCTTCATACGCAATTGACAATTATGAGAAATGGGACAACTGGTCATCTGGACGAGTATTATCCAAAAATCATGAATGATAATGGATGGCTAGGTGGTAAAGGTGATGCCTGGGAAGAAACACCTTACTGGCTTGATGGTGCCCTGCCCCTGGCCTATTTATTAGATGACCAATCATTAAAAACGAAGGTACATAAATATGTCAATTGGGTGATAGATAGTCAAAGACCCAATGGTTATATTGGTGGAATTACCAAAGATGAAAGAGAAGGTAAGACTATTACCGACTGCAAACAGGGTGAAGACTGGTGGCCTAAAATGGTGATGATAAAGGTTTTGCAGCAATATTATACAGCCCCCAATGATCAAAGAGTTAGTAAGTGCTTAACAAATTATTGTAAGTCTCAATATCCGAATCTTCATAGTTGTCCATTAGTGAAATGGACTGATTGGGCTAAGGCACGAGGTGGGGATAATCTGATGTCGGTTTATTGGTTGTATAATATTACAGGCGATAAGTTTTTATTGGAATTAGGCGATACTATTTACCAGCAAACCACTCCATGGACTGACCTTCTGGGTAAGCGTAGTTGGGTAATGCAGGCCGCTGCTAACCAGACTGATGAAAAATGGATGGACAGACATGCGGTGAATGTGGGTATGGGTATTAAGCTTCCGGCTATTTATTATCAGGCAAAAAAGAATCCTGAGTTATTGAAAAGCCTGAAAACAGGTTGGACAGATTTAATGACTTTACATGGATTACCACATGGTATGTATTCGGGCGATGAAGATTTGCATGGCAACGACCCGACACAGGGTATTGAACTGTGTTCTATTGTAGAAACGATGTTCTCGTTAGAACAAATGATTGGCATTACAGGCGACCAAACATATATGGATGCCCTTGAGCGAATGACTTACAATGCGTTGCCAACTCAAACGACGGAAGACTATAATTCAAGACAATATTTTCAGATAGCTAATCAGGTACAGGTAAGTCGTGGCGTATTTGACTTTTCTTTGCCATTCTGGCGAGGGATGTGCAATGTTTTCGGACCTTACGCAGGATATACCTGTTGCACAGCCAATATGCATCAGGGTTGGACAAAATTTACCTCTCATCTTTGGTATGCCACACCAAATAAAGGTTTAGCGGCTTTGCTATTTGCTCCGAATACCATCAAAGCTAAAGTAGGCAATGGAACGGAAGTAAGCATTGAAGAAGAAACCAATTATCCTTTTGAAGACCAGATTAAATTCACAATCAATACGCCAAAACCAGTTGATTTTCCATTAGAAATACGTATACCTGCCTGGTGTAAAGAAGCAACACTATTGCTAAACGGGCAAAAGTTAAGAGCTGAACAAGGTGGTAAAATTGCCCGAGTCAAAAGAATCTGGGCAAATGGTG
>CBIHRH010000695.1:0-3163 GCA_966212365.1 uncultured Emticicia sp.
CAAGACGATATTAAAGAGATTATTAAATATGCCGATGAAAGAGGTGTAACGATTATACCGGAGATTGATGTGCCGGGGCATAGTATGGCAGCTATCGCCGCTTATCCTGAGCTATCATGTACCAAAGACCCAAAAACCAAAGTAAATCCGGGTACTAACTTTGCCGAGTGGTATGGCGGTGGTAAATTCAGAATGTTTATTGATAATACTTTGAATCCATCAGATGATAAAGTGTATGAGTTCTTGGATAAGGTATTTACAGAATTAGCCGCTTTGTTCCCGAATAAATATATCCATGTGGGTGGTGATGAATGTTACAAAGGTTTCTGGGAAAAAGATGCCGGTTGCCAGGCATTGATGAAAAAGATGAATATGAAAGAAGTAGAGGAATTACAAGGCTACTTCATGAAACGAGTAGAAACTATTCTGAATGCTAAAGGCAAAAAACTACTAGGCTGGGATGAAATCTTAGAGGGAGGTATCTCCCCTACAGCTACCTTAATGAGTTGGAGAGGTGTACATGGTGGTATTGAAGCAGCTAAGTTGGGACATGATGTAGTGATGACCCCAAGCACCTTTGCTTACTTAGACTATAACCAAGGCGACGTAACCATCGACCCTCCTATTTATGCAGGTTTACGCTTAAGCAAAACTTATAGCTTCGACCCTGTGCAGGAAGGTGTTGACCCAAAATATATTCTCGGCGGACAAGGCAACCTATGGACAGAACAAATTCCAACGATTCGTTATGCAGAATACATGACTTATCCAAGAGCATGGGCATTGTCTGATATTTTCTGGTCACCTAAGGAAAGTAAAGACTGGAACAATTTCATCAAACGCATGGAAGTGCACTTTGAAAGATCTGATGTAGCCGAAATGGGATACTCAAAAGCAGTATACGATGCTATAGTAAAAGCAAGCAATAAAGACAATAAACTAATGGCAGAATTAGGCTCAGAACTACCGGATATAGATATTTATTATACCATGGACGATACCATGCCTGATAATTTCTCTACCAGATATACGCAACCATTTGAAGTGCCAGACGCTCAAATCACATTGAGAGTAGCCACTTATCGTAATGGTAAACCTATCGGTCATTTGATTACCTTGAAAAGAGAAGATTTGAAAAAACGCGCAGGCAGGTAAAATTTTCAGAACTCTATACCTAAAATAAAGTCTTTTACTCTACTTTTGCAGTTAGCGTTAAAGACTTTATTTTTTAGATGGCTCCAGCAAAAACCACAAAGCAAAATCTCTTTCTTGTTTTTTTTAGTCTTGTTTTCTTCTCTTTATCAATACCAGCCGGATATGCAGGTGCAGATATTGATGCTTCCTGGCACGAGGCCCTGGTAATGGCTATTGAGAAAAACTTTGTATTTGGCAAAGACTTTATTTTCAATTATGGCCCGCTAGGTTATCTGAATACAGGGCTTCTGCCCAAGACTGTTTCGCACCTTTTGCTGGTTGCCGTAGAGCTTATTACGCTTTTCAATTACCTAATCATTATTCGCTTGACTTTTGCCAAAGCAGGCACGAAATGGTGGGTAGTTGCTATTTCTGCTTTACTTATTTTTATGCCTTGGGGCTTTATTGCCGATACCTCGTTTACTCTTTTTTACTTCTTTTTATTCTGGCTATTACATGCCCAACAAACCCGCAACTCGGTGGGTTTGCTATTGGCTTTTATTCTATCAGTCTTGATTTTTTATATAAAAGTGAATCTGAGCATCGTCGTTTACATCATCTTCTATGCATCGCTGATTTACTTTTATTTCGCCCGATACTTTACCCTTCGCACGGTTATTATCCTTGCTATTTTGCAAGTACTGCTTACCTATGCGCTTTCCTTTGTATTGAATGTAGATATTCCTGCCTATCTAGGTGCAAGTTTGAAAATCATAGATTCGTATCAGGATGGGATGGCGGTTATGCTTTTGAGTCAAGACGAACTTCTACCGCTTTTGTTGTTTGAGGGCTTAATTCTGGTAGTAGCAGGCTTATTTATTCTTATGACCTTTCAATGGAAATCATTGTATTTATATATACTGATTGCCTTAACCTGGTTTTTAAGTTTTAAACAGGCGCATACCGCCGTAGGGCATTACAATGTTTTCGGGTTCTTTCTGTTTATGTCGCCGCTAGCTGTACTTTTATACTTGTTTACAGCCGAGAAATATAAAGTCTGGGCAGGTAGAGCTTTTGTTGCTGTTCTGGTTTTGCAAATTTCAGCTACGCAGATTATCCGTTATTATTTAGGCGAACATACCTTGGAAGGCTATGCCCTCACCTACCCCCCTACCACTGTAGCCCAATCAATGAAAGAGGGTTTCAAACCAAGTCAACTGATAGATATTATCGTGCAGAAAAACCCTGTTAACTATCTGAAAAGGTTATTTGCTTATGATTATGAAGATAATTTCAGAAATATCCCAACTAAGCTGCCGCAAGTCTTATTAAATAAAATAGGTAATTCGACGGTTGATATTGTTCCGCATCAGGTTACCTATTTGTTTTTTAATAAACTCAATTACAATCCGCGACCTATTATTCAATCTTATCAGGCTAATAGCGACTGGCTGATGCAGAAGAATGGAGAGAAATACCTCTCTAAAACAGCTCCACAGTTTGTGATATATCATGTAGAATCTTTCCGCGAGCAAAATCCTTTCTGGGTAGAAACTGATTTGACAAAGGCTTTGCTGAAAAACTATCAACTGACAGATACCACTCTTATTGAAAAGGACACATTCTTTGTTTTTCAGCATCAGACTATCTCTAAAACACTGAAAGTAGTCAACGCAAAAGATGTTACTTTTAAGCTTGATGAAGATATTAACCTACCTGCTACCAATAATCCAATTGTTCTTTCAGCTAATATAGAATATAACATCAAAGGGAAATTGGCAAGACTATTTTTTCAACCGCCTTATCTGTATTGTCTGGTTACCTATGAAAATGGGAAACAGGAAAATTTCAGAGTAATTGATAAGATTTTAAGAGGAGGAATATTCGTTAACCCGAAAATTACTACACAGTCAGAAGCAGCCGCTTTCTTTTTGAATGGTGGTAAGAGTAATCAGAAAATCAAAACGATACGTTTCTGGGCTAAATATGGAGGTGGGTTTGGAGAAATTTTTAAAGGTAAAATAGAGGA
>CBIHRH010000696.1:0-3148 GCA_966212365.1 uncultured Emticicia sp.
TTGTAAATTGCCCTTTAGAATGCAGGCCATTAAAAGATGAAAATGGCAATCCAACTGCTGGTGTGGGTGAGGTAATTATTGCCAAAAACCGTAGTGGTACCGTTGATACTGTCAGATTAAGATTTATTGGTAAATATACCAAGTTTACCGATCTGGATGGGTTTTATACG
Organism: uncultured Emticicia sp.; assembly: GCA_966212365.1. Taxonomy (GTDB): domain Bacteria; phylum Bacteroidota; class Bacteroidia; order Cytophagales; family Spirosomataceae; genus Emticicia. The sequence continues at coordinate 171 of CBIHRH010000696.1, forward strand.
CCTATTCAGGATAACTTCACAGACTTTAATGCTCCTAAGCCATTCCCAACAACTAATGCCTTAGAAAGCTTTGAGCAGGGGGGAAATGCACCCAGCACAGGCAGCTCCGTAACATTCGGAAGTAAAGCCAATCAGCCTCGTAATCTTGATGAAGAAGCTGAATTTCCGTTCTGATTTCTTACCCTTTTTTCAAATAAATTCTATTCCTTCTTTCAAACTGATAAATGCCTATTTATCGAATAAATCTTTGTTTTTATCGGTAGTCAACGGACAATAGTTATATTTTTTATTGTTTAAAGTATAATTGTGTTTAAATTGCTTGGCGTTATCTGAAAAGCAGTTTAAATGAAAGCAGGACATTACATACTATATATATTATTTTTCTTCTCTATTGTTGGATATAGTCAAAAAAACTCCTGGACAATCAGTGGAATTGTAGTCGATGAAAAGAAGAAGGTAGTTCAATTGGCTAACGTCTTTGTGAATAATACTTCTATTGGTTCTGTTACCAGCGAAAAAGGAAACTTTCAACTAAATATACCAGATAAATTTTCACAGGTGGAATTAATAATCTCTTTTGCTGGACATAAAACTATTAAGAGGAAAATAAACCATTCGTCTGAAATTCAAATCTTTAGATTTCAATTAGAGGGTGATGAGGTGTCAAAAAAGTCAGTGGTTTCAGCCAAAAAAGACAAAGACTGGCAAAAGAAATTGGGAATTTTTGAAAGTGCTTTATTAGGAAATTCAAGGTTTGCGAAGGATTGCAAAATACTTAACCAACAAGTTGTAAGGCTTGAATATGACAAGGACGGAAAAGTGATTGCAACGGCAAATGCCCCCATTATAATCAATAATGCTGCCTTAGGGTATAAAATCCTATTTCAGTTAGATAAATTTGAATCTGATGGGATAACAACGAACCTGTCGGGCCTCAAATTCTTTGAGAAAATCAAGACTAATAATATAGATTTAAAAAATAAATGGGATAAAAACCAGAAAGATGTTTTTAGCGATTCATTTCGTAATTTTCTGATTGCACTCTCACTTAATAAATTAGAAGAAAATGATTTTGAGGTTTTTAAACGGACTGCTGCTCAAAAAAACAACGATGGTCAAACATCGGTTGCTAAAGAATTAAAAGAGGGAACATTGGTAAAAGTTGAAGCTGCCCAAATTTTAAGTTACGATAAAGACGCTGAAAGTTATATCCTACAGTCTGAATATCCACTTTTAGTGTTTATCAAAAAAAGCGCTGAATTCAAACCAATTTTTACCGATTATCCATATAAGTATTCAGAAATAGTTTTACCCAAAGGTTATGCCGGATTTAATGAAAACGGCTGGGTAAGAAAGGCTAGTGATATTATTTTGAAAGATTACTGGGAAGGCAAAGGATTAGCCAATCAATTGCCAGATGATTATAATTCCGAAGGTTTAATAAAAGAGTCTAATGATGCAACAACTATTAATAAATTAAGCAAAAGACAATAGTGCCATTTAACACGTTAGAGGCACAAACGACACTATTCTAATCAATTCTATAATATTAGATCTGAATCAATTTTCTCTTAATTCCAATTTTGCAATGTTTTCTACATGGTGAGTATGAGGAAACATATCTACTGGCTGTACCTTTACAATATCATATTTTGCACTTAAAATCGCTAAGTCTCGTGCCTGGGTTGCCGGATTGCAGCTTACATACACAATGCGCTTTGGTGCAACTTCCAGAATCGTATTTGTGACGGGCTCGTCCATTCCTGCACGAGGCGGGTCTGTAATAATTATATCTGGTTTTCCTTTACTGGCAATGAATTCCTGAGTGAGGAATTTACGCATATCTCCTGCAAAAAACTCAGTATTGGTAATTCCATTTACCTGAGAGTTAATCTTGGCATCTTCAACCGCATCTTCTACATACTCAATACCTATAACTTTTTTTGCTTTCTTTGCTACGAAATTAGCGATTGTTCCGGTACCTGTATATAAATCATAGACCAACTCATTACCTCCTAAATCAGCGTATTCTCTGGTAAGTTTATATAATTCATAAGCTTGTTCAGAGTTTGTCTGATAGAAAGACTTTGCGCCAATTCTAAAAATCAAATCTTCCATCTTTTCTTCGATGAAGGGTTTTCCATGAAAAGTATGTACCTCCAAGTCATAAAAAGTGTCGTTTCTTTTCTGATTCAGTACATAATTCAATGAAGTTATCTCCGGGAAATTCGTTTGAAGGTGCTTTAAAACCGCTTCAATTGCCTCTTCATTTTTTTGTGCAAATTGAACCATCACCATCAGGTCTCCGGTCGAAGTAGACCTGATCATAATATTCCTTAAGAAACCCTGATGTGCAATATGGTCATAATAAGAATATTGATTCTGATTGGCAAAATCTCTCAGCGCAAGCCTGATTTGATTTGAAGGGTCTTTTTGTAAATAACACTTTTCAATTGGCAATACTTTTTCAAAACGCTTAGGCACATGAAAGCCTAATGCATTTTTGTCTAAATCCTCTCCATTATTGGCTTCTTCACGGGTAAACCATCTACTATTAGAAAAGGTATACTCTAATTTATTGCGGTAGAACTGGATATTTTCAGAGCCCAGAATAGGATTAATGATGGGCAATGTTAATTTTCCGATACGATGCAGTTGGTCATTTACTTGTTGCCATTTCAAGTCTAATTGCTTTTCATAGGGTATATGCTGCCATTTGCAGCCACCACAAACACCGAAATGCTGGCAAAAAGGGGAGATACGTAGTGGAGACGGCTCTATTAATTCTAATACATTTGCTTCGGCATAGTTTTTCTTTCGGTTATTCACCCAAAGCTTCACTTTATCTCCCGGAGATACGTTGCTTCCTTCAATAAAAATTATTTGTCCATTATGCCTCGCAAAACATTTTCCTTCTGCTGCAAAATTTTCTACCTCAATATTTTCAATGATAAACGTTTTGTTTTTGGCCATTTGGT
>CBIHRH010000697.1:0-3143 GCA_966212365.1 uncultured Emticicia sp.
GCATCAAAGGCTTCGTCTGACCACTTTGTAAGAGCATACCACAATACCTATAAATTGCCCGTAGTGGTATCAAACTGCTCAAATAACTATGGCCCGAATCATTTCCCTGAGAAACTGATTCCGCTGATGATTAATAATATCATTCATAATTTCCCATTGCCAGTATATGGCAAAGGCGAAAATGTGAGAGACTGGCTTTTTGTAAAAGATCACGCCCGTGCCATAGATGTGATTTATCATGATGGTGTGAATGGAGAAACTTATAATATCGGTGGTTTTAACGAGTGGAAAAACATTGATTTAGTTCATCTATTGTGTAGAATCATGGATGAGAAATTAGACCGTCCTGAAGGTACTTCTGCTAAACTAATCACCTATGTACAAGACCGTGCAGGCCATGATTTAAGATATGCTATTGATGCTACTAAACTGATGAATGAATTAGGATGGGAACCATCTTTGCAATTTGAAGAGGGATTGACAAGTACAGTAGAGTGTTATCTGGCTAATACTAACTGGTTAAAGAATGTGACCAGTGGCGATTACCTGAATTACTACGAAAGTATGTATACCAATAGATAATAGCTATCTGACTATATAAACAAGAAAAGCACGGGACCTTCGTGCTTTTCTTGTTTAAGAGCTTTATTTCTCTACTGATTTCCTGCTCCAATAACTTGCTAATAATGAGCCATTAATATTCATAATAGGCCCAAATAGAGCGGGAGCTATTCCAACTGTTGCTAATTTCCCCATTGCCTTGGCTAAGCCAGAGGCTAACCCTGCATTTTGTAGGCCAACTTCAATAGCTACTGTGCGGCAATCCTGCTCGGGTAATTTAAATAATCTTGCCCCCCAATAGCCTAAAATAAATCCACCAACATTATGTATTATAGTAGCAAAAACCAAAGCTATTCCAACCGTTTGTAAAGATTTCTGCCCGGCAGCAGTAATAACAACCAATATAATCGTAATACCACCCATTGAGATAAATGGCAATATTTTTTGTAGCCACTCATTTTGGTTCTTCAATAATTTATTAATTAAAAAGCCTATCGCAATAGGGACTATAATCATTTTGCAAATATCAATTACCATCGGCCAGAATTCAATATTAATAAACTGCTCGCCCAATAGTTTCATCAGAAATGGCGTGAGTAAAGGGGCCAGTATAGTAGCCAATGAAGTGATAGTAATAGATAAAGCCACGTTAGCTTTCGAGATATAAGAGATAACATTAGAAGCAAGCCCACTTGGAGAGCAACCAACTAAAATAACCCCCGCTGCAATTTCAGGTGGAAAATTAAACGTGCTGGCAATAGCAAACCCCAGGAATGGCATAATAGTAAACTGGCATACCAGGCCAACGATAACCGCTTTCGGCATTTTTATTACGCCCAAAAAATCATCAAATGTTATGGTTGTGCCCATGCCAAACATAATAATCTGCAAAAGTGGAATGATTAATTCTTTCAATTGAAAGCCGTTGATTTCGATAAAGTATTGAGGGAAGAAATATGCAATAGAAACCGCTGCTATGAGGCAGAGCGTATAGATATAATTTCTCATTAAATAGATAGTGTTTTAGGTTGAATGTTATAAAGTTTGCGTGGTAAGTGAATATAGTAATCCAATCAGGCTTTAGGGTGAGCCTGCTGAAAGACTTTCTTCAATTTTTCAATGGTGTTGTGGGTATAAACCTGTGTAGCGGCAAGGCTTGTATGGCCTAATAAATCTTTAATAGCATTCAGGTCAGCGCCACGGTTGAGTAAATGGGTAGCAAAAGTATGTCTTAATACGTGCGGGCTTCTTTGTTCGAGAGAGGTAACCAAAGATAAATATCTCTTAACCAGGCGCTGAATAAACATAGGATAAGCCTGTGTACCATTATCAGTCAGAATCAGATAATGATTATCTTTGTTTTCTGGGTTTTCGATAAGCACTTCTTCCCTGCATTTCAAATAAATGTTAATCGCTTCTACTAAGGTCTTGTTGATAGGAATCACCCGATGCTTGTTTCTTTTGCCTAATACGGTCAGGGTATTGTTATAGAAATTAATGTCTCCTATTTTTAAACCTATCAATTCGGCGAGACGCATGCCAGTGCCGTAGAGTAGTTCTAATACCAGTTTATCCCTGATTCCTCCAAAATCATTGGCAAATTCCACATCATCCAGCATGGTTTGCATGGGTTTTTCTTCAACAAACTTAGGTAAGCTTCGGTCAGTTTTAAGCGCTTTTACTTTGAGCATGGGGTCGGCAACAATGGTTTTACGACGAAGCAGGAAGTTGTAATAACTCCGAAGTGTAGCAATTTTACGATTGATACTACGGTTATCCATCTTTTCTTCTGCCAGACTGGCAATCCATGACCTGATCATCTGGGAATCAGCCTTTTCAGGTTCTTTTAACTCATACTGAAATTCTAGGTAGAGAGAAAACTGCTTCATGTCGCTCTCATAGGCAGTAAGCGTATGATGACTGAGCCGTTTTTCGAATTGGATATGCTGTAGAAAATAACAAACCATACTAACAATTAACTATTTACTTTATGTAAATAGAACTGCTAATATGGTTTAAAATATATCAGGAAACAATTAACCAAACGAAATTTATCGTCTGTGCTAAAAGCTCATTGACTAAATTTCTTCGTTGCTTCTTAATTGACCAACATAACGAGCATGAATGATTTCGTTACGACGAGCTACAGAAGGTTTTTCAAAAGCCTGACGTTTACGCAACTGGCGCAATACACCCGTTTTTTCAAATTTCTTTTTAAAACGTTTCAACGCTTTATCGATAGACTCGTTTTCTTTTACATTTACTACTAACATATTAATACACCTCCTTTTGTTTGGGGTTGCAAAAGTAAGAAGAATAATTGAGTTTTTCAAATAGTTTCTTGATTTTGAGGAAATTAAATCGAATACAATTCACTGTATTTTCTGAAATAATGTAGTTTTGCGCATTCATTGTCATCAAAATACTTCTTCATGAAAATCGCAATTATTGATTTAGGTACGAATACTTTCCATTTATTAATTGTTGAAAACAATCAAAAGCTATATAAGGAGTCAATTCCGGCTAAAATTGGTAAAGGCGGTATCAGTCAGGGAATTATTTCAGAAGAGGGTATTCAAAGA
>CBIHRH010000698.1:0-3142 GCA_966212365.1 uncultured Emticicia sp.
CTCCTATTTTGGAAAGCTGGTTTTATGAAATATTCTTCTGGAAAAACTTGCCTATCCTTTTGGAGATAGCTACATTTGCAACCTCAACTTGTCTAGACAAGTTGAGGTTGCAAATGTTAAAATCAATAGTTAATGAGGCGGTTGTAGTATGAAGAATAATATTACAGTTTGATTTTACCAGAAACCTCACCAAACACTTTGAAAAGACAATGTTAAGTCGGAAATTTAGGGGGGGCGCCTGGACGTCTGCATAACAATTATTACAACGGAAGAAAAGAGAGTCAGAAAAGGTGACCAAAGCGGAACCGAAAAAGGTAGCCAATACGGTGGGTACCTTTTGTAATTATAACACCTTTATGGAGGAAAAACAAGAGCTGCAAGTGCAAGACGGGTGACTAAAGCGGCATCAGAAAAGGTGACCAATGCGGTGGACACCTTTTGTAATTATTACCCTTTCAAATAATTTAAATCAATTAAAATATAGTAAAGTGAAAGCAGCAGTTTATCGTGGAAAAGAAGAAATACTGGTAGAAGAAGTAAGCATGCCAAACCTGGAAGAGGGAGAGGTATTGCTCGAAATAGAAGCTTGTAATGTATGTGGCACTGACTTAAGGACCTATCGGCATGGAGATAAGAAAATAATACCCCCACGTATTTTAGGTCATGAGTTTTGTGGCAGAGTAGTAGAGTCAAAGAGCTCGGAGACAGATATAAAAGTAGGCGATAGAGTGCTGATGTACATTGTTTTATCGTGTGGTGAGTGCCGCTACTGCAAAGCCGGACGAGAGAATTTATGTCAGAATCGTATAACGATGTCGTATCATGTAGACGGTGCTTTTGCCCCTTATATGAAAGTTCCGGCAAAGGCTGTGCGTAGGAAACAGTTGTTTAAAGTAAACGAAGAAATGCCCTCAGAGTACCTGAGCCTGGCCGAGCCATTGGGTTGTGTAATTAATGCACATGGCCGAGGAAGATTAGAGGTTGGGTTAAAAGATAAAGTAGCCATTATCGGTGCCGGGCCAATCGGTGTGATGCATGGGTTGGTCTCTCGTTTTCAGGGAGCACAACAGGTGGATATCTATGATGTGATGCAAACACGTCTGGAAAAAGCTGCACAATTTGATATTAACAACGTGGTAAAAGTAGATAAAGAGAATGGGCATTTGGAACGTGCACTTGAACTAACAGAGGGTTTGGGTTATGATGTTGTGATTGTGGCCGTAAGTGTAGCCCAGGCCCAGGCTGATGCACTTGAAATAGCCGGAAAAGCAGCCAGAGTTGAATACTTTGGCGGATTACCCAAAACGAACCCTTTCGCAACACTCAATACCAACCATCTGCATTATAAAGAATTACGGATTAGTGGTTCATACTCCGAAAAAATGAGTGATTTTCAGGCAGCTACCGCACTGGTGCAAAAGAAGAATTTTCCATCAGATAAGATAGTCACGCATATTCTGCCCTTAGATAGAATTACCGAAGCATTTACCTTAATGGAATCGGGAGAAGCCTTGAAAGTAAGTATTAAACCTAATCTCTAAGACATTGATGAATACTGAATTGATAGCCGAGGTAAAAGGGCGGACATGGGGGCTTTTTATTGATGGGAAATCAACTCCGGCAACTGATGAATCAACGATAAAAATCTATTCTCCGGCTAATGGAGAAGCGATTGCTACCATTGCCCGTGCTAGTCTGGAAGATGTAAACAGAGCTGTAGAAACCGCGCAAATCGGGTTCAAAGAATGGTCTAAACTAACAGCTTATCAGCGCGAAAGTATTATTAAAAAAGCTACTGGTTATGTGCGAACCCAAGCCGACCGCATTGGTATGCTAATGGCTTTAGAGCAAGGCAAACCTTTCAATCAGTCCAAATCAGAAATTATCAGTTCTTGTGATACCTTAGATTATTTCGCTGCAGAAGGTGTCAGAGTAGAAGGCTATGTAAACCAAACGGAGAAGACAGGAATGTTTTCGATGGTGAAATACTATCCTGTTGGCGTATGTGCCTTAATTACTCCCTGGAACTATCCGGTTTCTTTATTATCATGGAAGCTGGGGCCTGCTTTGGCAGTGGGTTGCTCGGTAGTGGTAAAGCCTACAACAGTTACGCCTCTATCGCCAATGGCATTTTGTATGGCTTTGGTTGAAGGCGGTATTCCGGCTAAAGTTATCAGCGTTGTAACCGGACAAGGGGCAGTAGTGGGTGATAGTCTGACTAAGCATCCTCTGGTAAAAAAAGTAGCCATGACAGGGTCAACTGAAACCGGGAAAAAACTGATGCAAACCGTAGCACCTTATCTAAAGAAAATCTCTCTGGAATTAGGCGGACAATGCCCGGCCATTGTTTGTGAAGATGCCGATATAAAGAATGCCGCTTTTGTGGTTGCCTACAAAGGGTTCAGAAATATGGGGCAATCGTGCAGTAGTGTCAATCGGGTATTTGTGCATATATCAAAACATCAGGAATTTGTAGCCGAACTAAAAAAACAGTCTGAAAAACTGACGATTGGTGATGGAGTAAGCGATGGTGCAGTAGATTTAGGGCCAATGGCAACAGCGGATGGCGTTCTTACTTCAAAACTACATGTAGAAGACGCTATTGGCAAAGGGGCTTCATTAGTAACAGGAGGCAGAGCACCCGAGGGAGAACAATATGAAAAGGGGCATTATTTTCTACCCACTATCCTGGATAACTGCAATGCAACAATGAAAGTCATGCAGGAAGAAACCTTTGGTTGTGTGGTGCCTGTGGGAACTTTTGAAACACTCGAAGAAGCCATTGAAAAAGCAAATAATACCAATTTTGGTTTAGTAGCCTATGCCTTCACAAAAGACTTTAAAACAAGCATGCTTTTAAGTGAGCAATTGGAAGCTGGAACGGTGTGTATTAATAATGGAGCAGTGAATACTAACTATGCTCCCTATGCAGGCTGGAAAGATTCGGGTTACGGGGTGGAATTATCAAGAAATGCAGTTTATGAATATCTGGAAACGAAGCATATAAAGATAGAAGGGGTTTAGTTTTATATATTATTCAAACCGCCCAAAAGTATATAATAGTGTGAGAAAGTAGAGACGGGGCACTGTGCCAGACGAAGTAGAGTTGTACCCGTTTATGGCGAAATTGCCTTGTACCTAT
>CBIHRH010000699.1:0-3135 GCA_966212365.1 uncultured Emticicia sp.
CGGTCGTTTTCAAACACACATTCAATTAAAAGATGGCTGGGGTATTCAGGCATTCAGCTTCTACAGAGGCAAGCAAGTTCAATTACAAGGTACACAAGGTAGTTTCTATATGTACTCTCTTGGATTCAGAAAAGATTTCAAAAACAAGAAAGGAAGTCTTGGTTTAGCCACAGAGAACTTCTTTGGTGGAATGGTGATGAAGTCGACATTGAATACTGCTCAATTCAGCCAGGTAAACATCAACAATATCTATAACCAGAACGTGAAAGTTACTTTCAGCTACAAAATTGGTAATATGAGATTGGTTGAGCAGAAGAAAACAAAATCGGTGAGAAATGATGATGTGAAAGCGGGAGATACTAATAATAACAACTAAGGATTTTCAAAATTAGGTTTTTTATAGTTTTGTTTTAAAGGAGCTACCTAATGGGTAGCTCTCTTTCTATTTCTTAGGTTTGATACTTTTTACAACCTCCGATTTCTTCAGAACTATACTCCAGATAGCAAAACCCGAATCATCGCTGAAACAGAGTTTTCCTACACCCTTATCGGCCCCGATAGGAGCAGTATACACAAAAAGTGAATCGTCTATATTCTGGATATTGTTGCTCAAGGGCAACTTCTGCATAGCATTATCGGCATACGCTTCCAATACTTCTTTTTCTTTAGGATACAGACTGTTATTACTCCCAATATCAGGTTGGCCTAATAACCGGACTTTCAGGTTATATTTTTTAGATACCGAGTCTATCACCTGCATATTTTTTAACTGGCAGATTTCCTCGGTACGTGCCTGTGAAGCCTCCTTCATTTGTTTCTCGAAATCTTTGGTCAGGGTAACCGCAATCTGGCTACCAAGAACTTCTACCTGTTCCATAATCTGCGCAGGCGAAATGCGCTTTATCTTATAGCCTTCCATTTCTTCCTTTACTTCGGTAGTATCCAACCGCTCTACGTTTGAGCAACCGAATTGTGTCAGAAACAGACTTATTATCCAGAAACTATTTTTTTTCATAATCAATCTATACAAATTCTTTCCCTTTATTTCCGGCCACTGCCACAAACTCTTTTACTTTCTGCTCGTCTTCCTTCTTGCAAATCATTAACACATTATCGTACTCAGCTACAATATATCCGTCCAGACCATTAATCACGACCAATCTATCGTGAGGAGTTTTGATAATCGAGTTCTTTGTGTCATACAACAGGGTTTCTCCATCTATCACGTTCTGATTTTCATCTTTTGGAGATACGTCATACAATGATTTCCAGGTACCAAGGTCAGACCAGCCAATATCCGAAAGTACGACAAATACATTTTCGGCTTTTTCCATCACGCCATTATCAATCGAGATATTTTTGCATTGCGGGTATGCTTTTTTCAAAGCTTCTGCTTCTCTGTCAGAATAAAAATCTTTTTTGATTTCTTCGAATGCCTCAGCCATTTCAGGTAAGAACATTTCGAAGGTTTTTTTGATCGTCTGTACGTTCCAGATAAAAATACCTGCATTCCAGACAAACTCTCCGCTTTCAATGAATTTTACAGCCCATTCGAGGTTTGGTTTCTCTGTAAAAGTTCTCACTCGTTTAATATCTCCCTCTGATTCGGTAAATTGGATATATCCGTAGCCGGTATCCGGGCGAGTAGGTTTAATCCCTAACGTAACTAATACATCATTCTTTTCTGAAAAATGAAGCGCCGTTTTGATTCGGGTTCTGAATTCTTCTTCTTTCAGAATAATATGGTCGGCAGGCGCTACTACAATATTCGCATCCGAGTTCTTTGAAGCAATCTTATAACAGGCATACCCGATGCAAGGGGCTGTATTTCTACGACTAGGCTCTAACAATATCTGATCATCTGACAGATATGGCATTTGTTGCTTACACAAATCGTAGTATTCTTCGCTCGTGACAATATAAATATTTTCTTTTGGACAAATGCCTTCAAAGCGTTCAACTGTTTGCTGAATCATAGTTTTACCAATGCCTAAAACATCATGGAATTGTTTCGGGTTGGTAGTGCGGCTGAAAGGCCAGAATCTCGTTCCTACGCCTCCTGCCATTATAATCACATAATTATCTTTCATTAATAATGCTTCAAAATGTTAAAATGTACGAATCACAGATTTAAAGGGTAACATCTATTCGAGACGCCCGGTCTCCATGGGTTTGTACTGTGCAGTGTGTTGAATATTTTATCTGAGTTTTTAATTATACAAGGATCATATGCAAATTTTAATCCTATGATTAAAACTAATTTGTTGATTGATAGTTTATGGTTGATGATAAGTTAGGGTATTATTTGTTTAATAAAATGAATAAATGAACTTCTATTGTTGACTAAAGTATTTTTCTGTACGTAAAGCTACGTTTTCCCGGATATTCATCCAAAATAAGTTTATATCTGCCCGATGCCATATTTTAGTACGCAGGAATGCCCTCCCTCTCACATAAGGCTTATTAATCCACAAAATACCCTCATGCACTTGGGCATCTGCCGCTTCTTTTACAAAGGTAAACTTCAGACCGACTCCACCTTTATTTTCCTTTTTCGAAACAAAATCTTCACTCAGTTTCCATGAAAGCGGATTGGTACAAACTGCTTTATCCAGGCCATCCTTATAATAGGGTGGAACAAAATCCCGGGCAAAAGTATTCCACGAAACAAAACCACCGGTTTCCTCTGCCGATTGGCTGGGCTTAATATTTTCAAAAGTATCTGCTGTTGTAGCAATACCTATCAGGTAAGCTTCAACTAACTGTTTTTGCAAAGGTTTACCATCAAAAAATTCTTTTAGCAGACGCTTGGCTAAAACTGTTCCCTGACTGTGAGAAGCAATAACAATCGGCCGCCCCTGATTCCAATGGCTAAGATAATACTCAAATGCTGATTTTACATCAGCATAGGCTAAATCTAAGGCCCGTTTTTTATCATCAGCATTTTTTGTCAGAAAACTATAATAGTGTGCCTGTCTATATCTGGGGGCATATACCCTTCCGGAACCATTAAAAGCAGAGGCCTGATTTAGAATAGTTGAATTGTCTACCATTCCGTTCAATTCCGTATCATTAATATCAGCATTCCAGATATACTGGTTCTTGGGATTGTAGTTATAAATCGTTGGAGGCAGC
>CBIHRH010000700.1:0-3128 GCA_966212365.1 uncultured Emticicia sp.
CAATAGAGTTTTACCTCAATATTTTCGTCAGATAAGTCTGCATTCGTATAAACTGCCTTACTGATTTGTCCGTTTGCCAACCTGACAACACTCAGTTCTCTATTATTGGCTGGATTATGAACCAGGTTCAGACTCAGGGCAGCTTTTGCCAATGCATTAACCGGACTCATCAATAAACCTAACGAATCACCGGGAACTCTTGCAGCTATATTACCTACAAAGTTATTTGCTATATGAGCTACATTATCATTGACAATCGTTGCATTCAACAATCCATTATATACTTCTATTGATTGATACGTCTGGTTAAAATAAATATGATACCACCCTGTAGTAGGAGACAAATAGGTGCTTGAAATCGCCATTTCATCAATATCCTTAGCCGTTAGCTGATATTTCGAAGCATTAACTTTCAGGTAGGCCTTTATTTTTTCAACTTCTTTTTGGGCATGAAGTGTAAACGATAAAGTCAAAGCAAACAAAAGCAGGCAGCATTTTATATAAACACTGTTATTAGAAAATAGATGTTTGGTCATAAAAGTTTATCAATGTAATAAAACATAAGTCATCAGCATGAGTTGGCCAATCAATCAGGACAGATGAATCATGGCCAAAGCCTGAAAAACAGACTATTGATTCATAAGTTTAAAGATTTTGTGAAATAAATGTGGGGAATTTCACACAGCAAAACGATAAAAAGAAGGTTCTTTTACCGAATAATGAATAGTTGACATAATCAAAGCGTTTGTAATAGTATATTAAATAGCCACCAAATTTAGTAAACAGACAATTAAGTGTGAAGTATACGGCAAAAATATGGAAAAAGCAATTTTTTTATTTTAGAGGTATATCTGCTATAAAAACAAAATTGGAGAAAATGATTTCATACTATCATTTTCTCCAACAATAAAAGCTAAAACATTCTAATCACTCAATCTTCAAACTCTTGACAGGATTCAGCAAGGCAGCCTTGATACTCTGGAAGCTAACCGTCAGAATGGCAATAACAATAGCAGATAAACCTGCCGCAGCAAACATCCACCATTGTATATCAATGGCATAGGCAAATTCTTTGAGCCAATTAGTCATAGCCCACCAACCTAATGGAAATGCTAATAAGGTGGCAATCACTACTAACCACAGAAAGTCTTTAGATAGTAAAATTACAACACCTGATACTGATGCCCCCAGAGTTTTACGGATACCAATCTCTTTGGTACGCAATTGTGCTACGTAAGCCGACAAACCAAATAGGCCTAAACAAGAGATAAAAATCGCGAATATGGCAAAAACCTTCATAATATTGCCCATTCGGTGTTCTGAATCATAGAGATGTGCCATTTTTTTATCTAAAAACGAATAGCTGAATAAGCTATTAGGCGAAACACGGGCAATTGTATTTTGGGCCGCTTGTATGGTTTCAGTCAGGTTATCTCCTTTTATTTTCATTAGAAAATAGGTGGTTTCTTGTGGGATATTCACAATTATCAATGGTTCTACAACAGAGTGCAGCGAAGCGTAATGAAAATCTTTTACAACCCCAACTATCTCACTCGGTTGATCCCAGAAAATCAGCTTCTGCCCGATGGGATTTTTAACATTCAGTACTTTCGCTGCTGCCTCATTGATAATAAAGGTCGGGGGAGCATCGGCAGTTTTGGGAAGAAAATTCCGCCCTGATTTTAAATCAATTTTCAGCACAGGCAGTAGGTTTTCATCACCAAATACCAGACGCATAGATATATCTTCCTTTGGTTTTTCAGGTAGAGCCAATCTATCCATCCCTATTCTGTCACCGGGCAAACTGGAAGTTAATCCTATCTGCGTTATAGATGTATTTTTTAATAATTCATTCTTGATGGTACTTACTTCATTATGTAAATCGCCATAGAGTTTAACAGCCACTACCTGCTCTTGCTCAAACCCTAATTTTTTATTCTGGAAAAACTTCATTTGCTGATACACCACAATAGTACTGAAAATCATAAACACCGATACTACAAACTGAAATACGATGAGTCCCTTGCGTACTATTGTAACTGATGAACCCATTAGTTTTTTACCTTTCAATGATTTTATTGGTTCAAAGTTTGAAATAAACCAAGCAGGATACATACCCGCCACAAGGCTGATAAAAACTATAATTCCCAACATGGTCAGGATATTGACAGGGGTAAACAAAGTCCAGAACGAAAGGGTTTTGCCTGTCAGGTCATTGTAAAAAGGTAAAGCAAGCACAAATATTACTAATGCAATTACTGCAGCAATAAGGGTCATCAGGGTAGATTCACCCAGGAATTGCTTAATCAATTCTGATCTCCTTGCTCCCAGCACTTTTCTGACACCCACTTCTTTCATCCGGTTGAAAGCCTGTGCAGTAGCCATATTGACAAAATTAACCGATGCCACCAGAAGAATAAGCACAGCTACTATCGAGAAAATATAGACATAAAGGATATCGCTGTTAGGCCCCATTTCCTTTTCAAAATGTGAACGCAAGTGAATATCTGTAATGGGCTGCAGGTATATTTGCCGACTTTTCAGAATCTCATCGCGTTTCTCTCCGATAGCTCCGTAGAACTTAACCATAAAGTCAGGTATTTTGGTCTCTACCCCCAATCTTGTTGAGTTCTTGTTCAACATCACAAAATTATAAAAACCAGACCATGTTCTGTTTTTCAATCTGTCCTGCACAGGCTCCCTATAAATAGTTGACATTGAAATAAGATAATCGAAAGACAGATGTGTAGGAAATGAAAAGTTCTCAATCACGCCTGTTACCATTAACAAATGATTATCTAAATCGTCTTTGATATACTTTCCTATCGGGTCTTCATTACCAAAATATCTTTTTGCCATATCTTCGGTCAACACAATGGCATCAAGTTGACTCAATGCGGTTTTAGGATTCCCTTTGATAAAAGGCAAATTAAACATTTCTGTTACGGCTGAATCAGCAAAGAACCCCCTCTTCTCTTCAAACTGCCTGACTTCACTGCTAGAGGTTGCTTTATAACTAAACACCCGGTCAGGATAAGGTCGGTTAAACCGGGCAATAGTCTGAATAGCCGGAATTTCCTTTTGCATTTCAACAGCCAAAATGGGCGATGTGGCCGTCCAGCGTCGGT
>CBIHRH010000701.1:0-3123 GCA_966212365.1 uncultured Emticicia sp.
TTTTCGCTTGAGGCACTTAATCCATTTGCTAAAGAGATACCATCTACTCCTAAAAAGGCTTTATTTGCCCTGTATTTAGTAAAATGTTCAATGGCTATATAGCCGTGGCTTGCCTGACGCTCCATATCAATTTCTCCACCTGCAAAATTTAAACTGACTGAAGAATTTAACAAAGCATTTACAATAGGAATTGAATTGGTAACTACCTTGATTTTCATATTTCTAATAAACGGACAGATTCTATACACAGTGCTGCCACAGTCTAAAAATACCACATCTCCTTCTTTTATATATGAAGCCGCTATCTGGCAGATATAATCTTTCTGCTCCCCTCTTACAGCCGATTTATTAACAAAATCTACAGGGTCATAGCTCAGGCTGAGCTTCATGGCTCCACCATGCGTTCTGAAAATCAGGCCTTTATCTGCCAGAATAGCCAAATCTCTGCGAACAGTTATTTCAGAGGTATTTAAAAGAACTGCCAGTTCTTTTACGTCAACACTGCCATTTGTCTCTACTTTTTCTATAATTATCTGTTTACGTTCTTGGAAGTTCATATCAAATTTGTAAATTTACTCAAAAATAATCAAAATAATTCAAAAACAATCAAAATGAATAATCGAGTTCGAAATTTAAGCACTGAGGTTTTATCTGATAATTGGTATACACTTCGTAAAGTTACATTTGAATGGCAAAAGAAAAACGGAGAATGGCAAAAACAAAGCCGGGAGGCTTATGATAGAGGGAATGGTGCAACCATTCTATTATATAATAATACAACCAAAACAGTCATATTAACTAACCAATTCAGGATTCCTACTTATGTAAATGGCAATGAAACTGGTATGTTGATAGAAGCTTGCGCAGGATTATTGGATAAAGATGATGCCGAAAATTGCATTAAACGAGAAACAGAAGAAGAAACAGGCTATCAAATCAGTCGGGTCAAAAAAATCTTCGAATCCTATATGTCCCCAGGTTCAGTAACTGAGATTTTATACTTTTTTGTGGCTGAATACACCAAAGAGCAAAAAGTAAACGATGGTGGCGGTGTAATAGATGAAGAAGATATTGAAGTATTGGAACTTGACTTTGCTAAGGCTTTACAAATGATGGAAAACGGTAAAATAAAAGACGGTAAAACTATTATGCTTTTACAATATGCCCAGATTCATCAACTGGTAAACTATAATTAATCAAAAATACTAAGAATCCTCTGCCTTGATTCTTAAACTAGAATCAAGGTTTTCGAGTACCAAATCATTCATACATTTAAAATGTCCTTTTGGGCATTTACTATAGCCTATCTTCGAGCAAGGTCTGCAGGAAAGATTCTTATTTTCAATGATTCTGAATTCAGTCTGATAAGGATACATTCCAAATTCTGGAACAGTATTACCCCAAATGGAGATAATTTTCTTTTTCAAAGCTGCCGCAATATGCATGAGCCCCGTATCGTGGCTTATGACATATTCGGCTTGCTTTAAAATAGAGGCTGATTGATTAAGATTATATTTGCCACAGGCATTGTAAATTTTATTGCCAAGAGCCTCTACCACTATTTCTCCGGCAGGCTCATCTTCTTTTCCTCCTAAAAGAATAATTTTCTTATTGATTTTACTACAAAGTTCAATGATTCTACCAATTGGGAGTTTTTTTGTGTAATGTTGTCCTCCGATAGCATAGGCTACAAAAGACTCTTCTTTCTGCATAATTCCATCAAGGTTTACTTCCTGATTTGGTGGAATGAAATAATCTAATCCCTTATTATCATTCTTTATGCCTAATAATTCTACCGTTTTCAGATTTCTGTCAACAATATGCAGATCCGGCATGCGATTGATTTTAAGATTGACTAGAAGCCATTTCTCAAAATTCAATTTATTATAGCTAAAAGATTTTTTACCAAGCCTATATTTGATAATACGTGTTCGAAGATTATTATGCAAATCGATTACATAATCGTAATTTTCGGTTTGCAATGTTTTGATGAAAGTGTCTAGTTTTCCTTCCAACAAAAAGAATTTATCAATATATGGACTGCTTTCCACCAAAACCTTGAATTGTTTTTTGGTGGCAAAGTGAACTTCTGCATCAGGATATTGCTGTTTCAGACATCTAATAACCGGAGTTGTTAATACAATATCTCCAATAGACGAAAAACGCAAGATTAAAAACTTTGTTTTCATTCTCTATAATTTACATCTATATATTGACCATTGATTTTCTGGTATTTCCAACGCTTATGCGACCACATCCAGGGTGTCGGGTCTTGCCTGATGTCTCTTTCTAATTTTCTGGAGTGCTGTTCTAATATTTTGCCTTTGGGCAATTCTTTTGGCGTTTTGCTTATCATATCAAAAACCGCTCTGTATTTGCCTCTGGCAATTCTTTTAATACAAACATAGACAACAGGCACATTGAATCGATGCGCAAAGATCTCTGTTCCTGAAAAAAAAGATGTTTCCTGATTGAGAAATGTAGTCCAATAAGCTCTGTCAGGTGGTGCAGATTGGTCATTGGCTAAAATCAATAAAAAGGGTTTATCGCCTTTAGCATTGATTTTTCTATAGGCCTCTTCCATAGCTATCATTTCAACCCCATACTTAGAACGAAAATCTAAAAATAATTGATTGAAATAGGGATTATGCTGGGTACGATAAATGGTTTTTATCTGAAAAGGTAGCATAAATGGTAAAACCTGATTCACCCATTCGTGATTGCCATAATGGCCTGTTGAAACAATAACGCTTTGACCATTTTTATATAGTTCTTCAACTACCTCAGGATTTTCTATGCTTACACGTTTAAGTAAGGATTCTTTAGAAATTGTCAGACATTTGAGCATTTCCAGGAAAAAATCAATGATATATTGAAAAAAGGCCTTTTCTATTTTAATTAATTCGGCCTCGCTCTTTTCCGGAAAACTATTTCTCAGGTTAGTTCTTACTACTGATTTCCTATAGCCTACTACATAATAAATAATTACATGGACAAAGTCAGAAAGCAGGTAGAGAATCGGAAAAGGTAAAATGGAAATGAGATATAAAAAAGGTAATGCTATATAATAACCAACTGCTCGCATTAGTTCTGATTGTAATTAGACAAAAAATTCCGGTACTC
>CBIHRH010000702.1:0-3116 GCA_966212365.1 uncultured Emticicia sp.
ACGGTTAAGCTATATTGTTTAGCTCAAAACTTTTCGTTAGTACATAAAGAGATTTGCTTATTTCTCTGAGCGCATTAACCGTGGCACACTCATTTTCGGACGAGTATAGGCGTGCCACAGTGGGTAAATTGTTTTTCTAATCCACTGAGCGTATTAACCGTGCCACCCCCTTTTACGGCCGAGTAGAGCCGTGCCACGGTGGGCGTTATGATTATCTTGGCCAGATATTATCTTTTGTTTCGTTATCCGGGAAGCGGCCATTTGGGTCTAAAGTGATTTGTTTGATTTTTCTTTTGCCGAAGTTCATTTCAGCATCAAATGTACGGTTGCCATTAAACCATACAGAAACAGGCCAGGTAACTATAGCCGTGTTGGCGTCAGTCATCTGGGCATTAGGTAGCGTTTTGATAGCCGGCCCTTCTGCTTCAAATTCTACTTTCAATACCACAGGTGAAGGCATTTCACCAGCCTGATGTACCGTTACAATGGTTTTATCTTTGTTGGTTTTTACTTCTTTAATAGAGCTGTTAACCGATTCTGTTGTGAATAACCAGTAATACCAGAACCAATCAAGGTTTTGTCCCAGCGCATTATTCATGAAATACATATAGTCCCAAGGTGATGGGTGTTTGAAACTCCATACTCTGGCGTATTCTTTCATGGCTTTCTTTACTGCTTCATCACCTACGATTCCACCCAACATAGAAAGCATCAATGGGGTTTTGCCGTAAGTCTGGAAACGATAACTCTCTCCTGCATCGTTAGCACTCCACATCATAGGGGCTTCATTCTCTTCGCCACTTTGTTTACCGTAACGTTGTCCAAGACCATCGAGTTTATATGAAACGCCTTTGCTATCAGCCCCTGAAAGGATATTCATGTATTGGTTAAAGCCTTCGTCCATCCAGCCATAACGGGTTTCATTATTGCCTATCACCATCGGCCACCACTGATGACCTGTTTCGTGGTCAGCCGCTCCCTGATTAGAGTTAATTACCATTGGGTACTCCATTCCGGCACTTGGGCCATCCTGCAAAGTCATTTGTGGGAATGGGTATGGAGTCCATAGGGCAGAGTAAAATTCTAAGGCGTGGCGGGTGATTTCTCCTGCTTTGGCAAACATTTTGGCTCTTTCAGGCAGGTAATACATATAAATGGGGATAGCACCCTTGCCCGGAATGGTAGCGCGCGTGGCTTTCCAGACAAATTTTCCGGCAGTAGCCCAGGCAAAATCGTTTACTTTATCGGCTACAAAATGCCAGGTAAGTTTATCTCCCGGCGCAGTGGCTTTACCTGCTTCGTCTTCGCTTACAATTGTTACTTCGTCGTTGCTGTTCAAAACAGTTGTGAGGCGTTTTCTGGTTGTTTCGTTCAATACCTGTTCAGGATTCTGCAATACGCCTGTACCGCTCACAATCCAGCCACCCGGTACGGTGATGTTTACGTCAAATTTGCCGAAGTTATTGTAAAACTCTGCCGGCCCGAGATATGGACTGGTTTCCCAACCCCATAAATCATCATATTTAGCCAGACGCGGGAACCATTGTGTCGGCTGAAAAAGTTTATCATCAAAACGCTGGGTCATACGGTGCCCTACTCCGGTTTGTCCGCCTGGTAGTTTCGTATGCCAGGCTATTTCTACTTCGCCGGTACCTCCGGCCTTGATAGGCTCAGGTAGGGTTATATTGGCAATTGTCCGGTTCAATCCTCTCATTGATTTTTGAGCAATCTCAGTTCCGGCTACTTTCACGGCAGTCACTACCATTCCTTCTGTGGTTTCGGCAGGTGTTGAAAAACCGCGAGGCACATCAGCACGGAAAATATTGTGGTCGAGGCGAAGCACAATTGTTTTTAGTTCATCTTTGCTATTATTGTGCACCAGTATTTTTTCAGTACCTGTGATGGTCTGCATAGCAGGGTCAAGGCTAGCCTGAATGGTATAATCGGCTTCCAGCTGCCAGTAGTTTGGGCCGGGTTTGCCTGAGAAATCACGTGTACCCGCAGCAAAAGCCTTGCGAATGGCATTGGTCATGGGTACATCCTGACGAATGCTACGCTTGTTAGTTTCGATGGATGTTCGTTGAGGAACAGCTTGCTGGGCAAAAATAGATGAGGTAGTGAGTAATAGAACTGCTGATAGGGCTCGCATAAGTTTGTTGAGGTTTTAAGAGACCCTAAATAAGCAAAATAATAGGAAAGTGGCAAGTTAAAAGTGATTAACCGTCTTCTGTATTAACCCTCACTGCCATGATGTGGTTAAAGAATAATTCTTATATTTGAAACAATAAGTGATTTTGCCTAATCTCTCAAACAATGACCAGAATCCTGACCATCCTCATATTCTTTGCATCACTTCTTCAATCGGTTTCTGCTCAGAAAGCCACTTATACTTTCGATTATCAGATTGATATGAAAGAAAGCAGGATATATACAGACTCGGTTCAATTCCCCAATGAACGATATATCAAAAGCACGTGGCTTAATAGCAAAGACCGCAACTACGTGGCCATGCTACGCCATGACAAAGACTCAAGCCAGAACGTCCGACTGATTATCTATGATTTCAACAAGTTGGAAATGTATGTCAACTTTCCGAATAAGACTGGTAATGTGATAGAAATAAAGTCCATAGAAACGGAGGGTGCCAACCCTGCGCAAGTAGAAACGGCTCTTTATTTCCGCCCGAATGTCGGCGGGAAAAAGAAAATTGATGGCTATTCATGTAGAAAGATGTGGGAGAAAAACCCGAGTTATTCGGATGAACTCTGGTTTACCAAAGATATTACTGATGCACCAGAGCATTCATTTCATGCAATTAATAAGTTTGGCCTGCAAAAGCCTGAATACAGTGGGGTAGCTGTTGATTATAGTGTTAAAGATGCCGTTTCGCACTCAAAAAAGCATTTGCTTGCTGCGCAGAAAAGCAATCACAAAGTTGTGATTGAGGGTAATGTGTTGGTTGGGGTTGAGGGGGAGTTGAAACCAATTACGAGGTAGAAATAGGGAATCTAACTTATTTCTACCTCGTAATTGGTTTTAAACTTTCTTTATCTTGATGAATTAGCGTTTTTAATGTCTTGGATTATTTGTTTTAGTTGCTCTATGTCATAGCCTAG
>CBIHRH010000703.1:0-3111 GCA_966212365.1 uncultured Emticicia sp.
CAAAGATAACACTCTACCAAATATTATTCGCTTAATCCAAAGGTATGACGGGACTAAAAATATCCCGCAGGGATGATATATCGGTAGATGAATTAAGTTTTTCCAGAACCTTGTATCCCATAGGGATAATATATTATTAATTTAACCTAACAAGTTTATCTCCTTTATAAATTAATCCAATTTTACTAAATGCTCTTCAATCTGTTTCCTGCGTGGTTCATACTGTGCAGGTAGTTTCAGATTAGTACCTAATTCTTCCAAAGGTTCATCAACTGTGAAACCAGGATTGTCGGTGGCGATTTCAAATAATACACCACCTGGTTCTCTGAAATACAGCGAATGGAAGTAATTACGGTCTATCTGAGGGGTAATATGAAAACCTAATTTCTCAATTTTCTCATGAAACTCCATTTGGGTAGCATCATCTTTTACTCTGAATGCAATATGGTGCACTGTACCGCCTGCCCCTACACCTCTGGCCTCACTAGGCAATTCTACTAAATCAATAATATTGGCGGTCGTTACTGCATCGGTTGCATAGCGGTAACGGTTAGCTTCTTGTCCTATTAACTTATAACCAAAAATCTCTGTTAAAACCATCGCAGTCGGGTTGATGTCGTTAAGCGTAATAGTGGTATTATAAAAACCTCTAGTAGCTATATCTGCCTTTACTTCATCAGTTTCGTAAGGTTTTCTGGTATCTGGTGTTTTAGGCACAATCAATTCCAGTTTCAAACCATCTGGGTCTAAGAAAGTCAGGTATTTTTCACCAAACCTTTCAGATGGTTTGTTATAAATTACATTGTATTTTTTGAAACGTTCAACCCAGAAATCCAGACTTCCTTCTGGTACTGCATAACCGATTTCAGTTGCCATTCCTGCACCACGTTTCCCTTGTCTTACAGCACTTCCCCAAGGAAAGAAAGTAAGAATAGTGCCCGGATTACCTTCTTCATCACCAAAATAGAAGTGATAGGTTTGAGGATCATCGAAGTTTACGGTTCTTTTAATGAAACGTAAGCCTAAAACTTTTGTATAAAAGTTGAAATTGCGTTTGGCATCACCGGCGATTGCTGTAATGTGGTGGATACCTAAGATTTTATTTTCCATTGTCATAATTATTTTAGAATTCAAAAATGCTTTATCTCAAATCTCAACACCCTTGTTGTTGATTTGATGATACAAAGTTGCACTCCTGAAAATTCAAAAACATTGAACTAGGACAAGAAATGAAGAATGTGAGAATTTTAAGAATAAAAAATGAAGGTGTGATTACTTCTTCGCCAACTTAGTCCTTACCTTACTCAAAAATTCAGGAGAGAAACCAAGATAGGAAGCAATATAATGTTGTGCTACTCTTTGCGGAATAGTCGGGTAGCGCTCTATGAAATCAAGATATTTTTCAACGGCGGTAGTCGCAATGGTCTGGAACAGCCGTTCCTGCAAACGTGTAAGATTGCGCTGTACCATCAATCTGAACATTCTTTCAAATTTAGGTACCTGCACCAGAAGTTTTTCTTTGGTTTCAGGCGTTAGCAGGAGTAATTCGCAGTCTTCCAGTGTTTCAATAAACATGCGGCTGGGTTTCTGCTCATGAAAACTGGCAATATCACTTACCCACCAGTTCTCAATAGCAAATTGCAGGGTTACTTCTGCGCCTTTATGATCTATATAATAGGTACGGATACAGCCTTTTCTGATAAAGGCTTCAAATTTACATATTTCACCCTCTTGCAAAAGAAAGGTTTTCTTAGCAATAGTTTTATATTGAAGCAAGGAGTTGAAGAACTTTACTTCCTCAACGTCACAAAGTGTGTATCGGTTAATATAGGCATTAATCTCTTCAAACATGAATTTTTGATTCTGAGGAAGTTTACTATCCTATTCAATAATCTTATATAATTCTTTAGCTTTCGCACGAGATATTGCATTAAAATGCCACCACTCACTGTCTATACGCATATAACCGGCTTTTTCCATGGCATTGCGTAATACCAACCTGTTGGCAATCTGCTCTTTGGTCAATCTTCCCTCTTTCAGCATCTGGTCTTCATAAATAGGGTAGGCTAAATCACCAAAATAATCATATTTAGTACCCATATCCAAAGGCTTTCGGGTAGTTAGATCATATACTGTTAAATCAACCGCCGAACCAAAATTATGAATAGAGCCCTCATCCGGGTTGGCGACAAAATCAGCTCTCTTGACTGGTGGAACAGTATCTAATAATGCCCAGAATTTACGCTGTATGGTCAATGGTCTAGAACTATCATAAACCAATAGTCTATAATTCGGGTATTTACTTTGTAAGATTTTACTGGCTTTAGCCAGCATTTCGGCAGGTTTTTGCTGCATATAGGCACGGGTCAAATCGCCATATACATCAGTATGAACAAAATTATCGGTAGTTGAATATTTTAATTCAACCATAATAGTAGAATCAATAGTCTGGAGGTTAACCAGACCCTGGTCTATCATTCTTTGTTCCAATTCCGGAATTTTTTCCTCTGTTGTCATTGCTACTGTATCCTTCAGTATTTGAGAAGAATCTACCTTTATACTATCAGTATTTTAGGTGGTGGTTTGAGAGGTACAGCTCGCTAACATGAGCGTAATACTTGAGATTCCTAAAATTAGCCCTAGTTTTGTCATAGAAATGATTTGTTTGTGTAAATTTGGTTTTTTGACAGAAAACCTAGCAGATTACTATCGGTTTGTTTTATCTTGCCGACAAATCTAACCCTAAAATCTCAAATTTATGGCATTAAACTACATTTGGGTAGCATTTTTTATCATTGCATTTGTTATTGCACTTATCAAACTCATATTTACCGGAGACACCGAGATATTCAAATTGATAGTGGATGGCATGTTCGATTCTGCTAAACTCGCAGTGATGGATATTGCCTTACCACTGGCAGGTGTAATGACTTTTTTCCTGGGAATCCTGAAAGTAGGAGAGGAGGCAGGGGTTATCAGAAGAATGGCAAGAATCATCGGGCCGTTTTTTAGTAAGCTATTTCCGGAAGTACCTAAAGACCACCCGGCCAACGGACAAATGATTATGAATTTCTCGGCCAATATGTTAGGGTTAGATAATGCCGCTACACC
>CBIHRH010000704.1:0-3110 GCA_966212365.1 uncultured Emticicia sp.
GGTTATTTTTTTACGTAAAATCAATAAAAAAATAAAAGTTTAAACAGTTTCATTATCTTAAGGAAAGGTAATAAGACTCTCATTGCAAATTAGACCCATCGGAAGCATGTAGCCGCCTGAATACAAAACTTGACAAGATGCTGATAAGTCCGATGACAACAAATGTATATCTGAAAGCCGTATGCATACTATTCTCCATCAGGGCCTTGTTATATTCAAAATACTTTAGTATTAATAAACCACTCGAAATACCAAAACCAATGGCTAATTGCTGGTTTACAGCCAATAGTGAATTGCCGCTACTGGTATGATACTTCCGCAGGTCGGCTATGGCTATCGTGTTCATCGATGTAAACTGGATTGAGTTAAAGAATCCGATAGTGACAATAATAGGCACAAACCAGTAAATAGATGTATGAATACCCGGAATTGCTAATGAACATATCAGCAGACCGATAATAATCGTATTGACTACCAGTGTATTTCTATATCCAAATTTACTCAGAATATTAATTACCCTCGATTTGGCGAAAATCGCCATCAAGGCCATTGGAGCTATCATCCAACCTGATACAATGGCCGATTGACCGAAAACGGTTTGTATCATCAGGGGTAGGAGTAGGGGCACAGAACTGATGCCTAATCTGGTGGCAAAATTCCCCAGAATACCTACTCTGAAAGTACGGACCATAAACAAATTGGTAGGGAAAATAGCGTTCTGCGATTTTCGGGCATAAATAAAATACACAATCAGCGACAGAATCCCGATAATAAAAATTGTGAATACCAGGGTGAGATTTTCTATATCGCCCAGTAATTCAAGAGACAAAGACAAAAGCAGAGAGGCCAGCGAGAAATAGACAAAACCTCTTAGATCAAATTTTGGAGACTCTGATTTATAATTGGGCATATAATTCTGAGCCAATATGATTCCCAATACGCCAATCGGAATATTAATAAGGAATATCCAATGCCACGAAAGATAAACAGACATATACCCACCTACCAAAGGGCCCATCACAGGACCAATCAAGGCAGGTACAATGGCAAAATTCATGGCTTTTACTATTTCTTTGGTGTCGAATGTCTTGATAATGGCCAGTTTACCAACAGGTGTCATCAAACTACCACCTGCTCCCTGAATAATGCGTGCGATGATAAGATGAGTCAGATTTCTGGATAGTGCACAAAACAATGAACCTATACTGAAAATAAGAAGAGCAAAAATAAAAACTCTCTTTGTGCCAAATTTATCGGCCAGAAAACCGCTTACTGGCATTAGCACAGCTAAAGTAAGCACATAGGCTACAATGGCATAATGCATATTGATGGCAGATTGGTTGAGGTCTTTGGCAATGGCAGGCAAGGCTGTATTCAGAATAGTAGAATCCAGCATTTGCATAAAGATAGCTATGGCAAGGGTTATGGGTAACCTTTCTTTTACTTCATTGCTTTGAGTCATTATTTTGTAGTTGGATGGATATATCAAAATTAAGGCTATTAATTTATGCAATCAAGAAGAATTGAAGTTGATTTATCCAAAAAAGTAGAGACAAGAACCAGGCGTCTCCGCACCGCCTTGTCTGTAGGGAGCAACCATTTTTTTTACTTCTTCTGTATATTGGAGACAGAGCTTACTTCCAATCAACAGCCCTGAACACAATCTGAGAATATCTGTCCTTCTCATACAAAACCCCTATGGTTTTCTTGCCAAGCTCTACAATGTCTGAATACGCAGTATAATCTTTAGCCTGACTATCAGGGCTTTTATCAATTACTTTCCTGAAATTCCACGTCATCCCCTCATCAAAACTGATTCTTAGCGTTAGATTGTCACGCCTGGTTTGGCTGTCATTATTAGTGAAGGCTAATATATGCTTTCCCTTTCTAGTACCAATTGACAGAATACTCCCCTCGCAGACGGGGTCTGGTAGGTTTTCGTCGAAATAGATTTCATTCCAGGTTTCGCCGCCATCTTTGCTGATGGCAACGATTCTGGTTTTTTTGTCGCCTTTCTGGTTACGGGCATTGAGCATCAAACCATTGTCTGAAATCTCGGTTGCTGTAGCTTCATTGCTCCCGGGTATTGCCACCGTCTGGCTGAGTTTGAAGGTTTTGCCGTGGTCATCAGTATAAAAACCATGAGCAAAATAATCTTCCGATTGCTTATTTGGTTCACCCTCCGAGCGATTGGCAGCGATATATATCCGACCTTTATATTTGCCATGCTGTATCTGGGTAGCATGTCCGGGAGTATTGGCGTAGTGTCGCCAGTCTTCCTTGAAATTATATGCAGGGTTGATGTCGGGCTGTTTTGGTTTATGCACTCGTGTAGTGATATTCGTAGCTTCACTCCAGGTTTTGCCTCCGTCTGTTGAGGTTTTGTACCATACCTCACGTAAGCCTTTTCCTTTTCGTACCTCGCTTTCATGATTCGTGCCAGTATTATAAAAAAGAAAAATACGGCCTTTGGGGAATGCCGGGTCTGAATTATCAAAAACAGGGGCAGGATTGCCTGCTTGCAACGCCTCATAATCTACAATAGTCGAAATATTGCCCCACGTCTTGCCCTTGTCTGCACTTCTTTTCATCACAATATTAATGTCACCAAAATCTGCACCTCCATTGACACGGCCTTCTGCAAAGGCAAGTAATTCTCCGTCAGGCAATGAGATTATAGCCGGAATACGGTAAATTTTATGACCCTCGGTTCCTGAAATAAAGACAGGAACGGTTGGTTGTTGTGCTTGTAATTTATTGAAGAGGAGTAAGAAGAATAAGAATAGGCTTTTTTTCATTTGAATCGATAGACAGTTAGGACTCTTATAATATAGTTGTGAATAAATGAATTCTTGTAATATTAAATGAAATGGAATTCTATTCCTAAATTCGCATAATAACAATTTTGGATTCACTTCCACAATTTCAAAAGCTCACCATCTTTCCCAAAGACAGGGTCAGTTTTTGGTAGAGGCAATTTTTCAATGCTTGTTATAGCCTTTTCTCTTTCGTCTGGCGTTCCCGTTAATAAGTCCCAGTCTCTTCCATCCGGATAACCACCCACAATTTCATAGTTCATATGCTCTGATACGGCACAATGTCCGACTCCG
>CBIHRH010000705.1:0-3095 GCA_966212365.1 uncultured Emticicia sp.
TTATATACTAAAATAGATTAGGTATAAAACTTTTATTGTAATTTCGGGTGATAACAGCATTCAGCATATATAAATCTAAAAAATGATTTTATAAGTTTTAAATTCATAAACCATGAATATTGAAATTATTACTAAAAATCTTCAATTAGATATTTATGGCTTCGGGGGCACCGCCACTAATAAAGATTATGCAGGTACTGCCTTTAGATTAAGTGGTGACATGTGGGAAGTAGTCAAAGCTAAAGGACTGAAAAATAAAGGGATGAATATTTGGGTATATGAACCTGAGGATAGTGTTTTTGCGGGCGTTGAACTTGATAATCCCACTGCTGGACTAAGTTCAGGGCTTGAGGAAAAGAAAATATGCTTAGAAAAATATGCCTATTTCAAGCACATTGGCCCTTATCATCTCATTAAGCAAACAGGACAGAAAATGACCGGAGAATTAATTGAAAAAGGATTTGAGGTTATACTTCCGTATATTGAGATATATGGGCATTGGACAAGCGATGAATCTAAATTAGAAACAGAGTTATTAATGCACCTGAAATAGAGATAATTTAAATTTCAACTATACAAATCACTATAAACCTATTATTAAAATGGAGAAAAAATACTTTGCACTACATTTACTTCCTTCAAGACCAGACTTTGCCCAAACAATGAGTGAAGAAGAAAGAGCGATTATGATGAAACATGTCGGGTACTGGACGGAACTGATGAACCAGGGAAAAGTAGTAGTCTTTGGCCCTGTAATGGCACCCGACAAAGTTTATGGGCTTGGAGTTATTTGTGTGGATGATGAGCTGGAGGTAAAAGACTTTATCACAAACGACCCTGCAACGGAAATTAATAGATATGAATATTTCCCGATGCGGGCGGTAGTTCCTGCAAAGTGAAATGTATTCTTAATGAATAAAAACTTTCAAAACTTCCCATTTCTATCATAAATTTGCAGAAAACAGAGTTTTATGAGAAAATTGCAAATGGAAGAACTGAATCGTCTATCTGTAGAGGAGTTTCAGGAGGTTGAGAAAAAGAATTTTTGCCTGATATTAGACGATGTCAGAAGTATGAATAATGTAGGCTCAGCTTTTCGCACGGGCGATGCTTTTTTAGTAGAAAAAATCTACCTATGTGGTATTACAGGAACACCTCCGCATCGTGAGATTGAGAAAACGGCTTTGGGCTCTACTGATTCTGTAGCATGGGAGCATAGGGGCGACATTGTGGAATTAATTACTGAATTAAAACAAAATGGGTATACAGTACTGGCGATTGAACAGGTTGAAAATAGCGTTAGCTTAACTGATTTTCAACCTGAGCCTTCGAAGAAATATGCCTTTGTATTTGGCAATGAAGTTTTTGGTGTAAATGACGCTGCCATAGCTGCATCAGACAATTGTCTGGAAATACCACAATTTGGTACCAAGCACTCGCTCAACATTGCCGTAACAGTAGGAATTATCTGTTGGGATTATGTATCAAAAGTCATGGTGCGATAATTGCTTTTTTCTTCATGCAATTTTTTTATGTCTTTTATCGTCTTAAGTATAAGAAATTAGTGAATGAGTGATTAATATTAGGCCAGGATTTAACGCCGCTTTGGTAGTAGAAAAATAATCACTCAATATAAATAGAACCTGAACATTTACTAATGCGTCTGTTAGGGAAAATCTTTCTTTTACTATTGACTTATCAAACAGTGCTTGCGCAGACTGAATCTATGCCTGCTAAGCCGGTTATTTGCCACTATACAGAAGAAGATAGTTTTACCCAGATTTTACCTGACGAAAAATTTGCATCAAATGCCAGGGTCTTAGCCACTTCAACCATTCAGGTCACTTATGTTGATTTTCCGGATGCTGCCAAGACAGCCTATGAAAAAGCCATGAGTCTGTGGTCGAAATACTTATATTCTTCTCAACCTATCAAAATTAAAGCTACCTGGACCTCTCTTTCATCTGGTGTATTGGCTGTAACAGGCGCTACTCGTATTTATAAGAACTTTCAGAATGCACCCTATCAGAATGTCTGGTATCCGGCATCATTGGCAGAAGCTATCTCGGGAAAAAATCTCAATGATAATGATTTCGAAATTGAGATGAAAATCAATAGCAATATGAATTGGTATTATGGTATTGATGGTAAATCGCAGGCAGGAAAATTTGATTTGATTACGGTTGTGATGCACGAAATAGCACATGGTTTAGGATTTTCATCATCATTTAAATTAGTGAATAGTAGTACGCAAGGGCAATACGGGCAGTCGGGTAGTAACTATATTTATGATATGTTCCTGCAGAATGCGGGTAAAATAAAGCTAACCAATAGTGGTGTTTTCGGAAACCCCTCAACCGATTTGAAAACAGCTTTAACAGGCAATGCCATATATTTTGGTTTAAGGAATAGTTCTTATGCCAATTTCTTGCCCAAACTTTATGCACCAAGTGCCTTTAATGAAGGTTCAAGTATATCGCATTTTGATGAATCCTATTATCCGCAAGGAAACCCAAATTCGTTGATGTCACCCAATGTACGTTCAGCAGAAGTAAACCAGAATCCCGGTGATTTATTGCTACGCTGCTTACAGGATATGGGATGGCAGATTGTGGGTATTGAAGGCAATTTAATTACGGCAAACGAGTATACAGTTGAGCCTGTATTAAGTGCTATTGTATTCCCGAATCCGGTTGCTGATATTGTGAAAGTAGCTTTCCCCTTGCGTAATCAGGGACGGGATATAAGCATAGAATTATTTGATGTCAAAGGCCAAGCACTTCAACATATAGAAAGTCAATCTATTACTTCAGAAACTATTCCCCTCGATTTAAGCCAATTGCCTGATGGCATCTATTTAATGAAAATTGTAGATGGAACCCAGATTATCACCAAAAAACTGGTAAAATCGCCTAATTAATACCCGAACTTCTCTTTCCATTGATTAATTGGCTTCTCAATTAAGAACCACGAGATGGTGGCTACACCAACAGTTAACGCATATAAGAAAATGAATTTCAGCGGCAAATTGTCTGCAATAAAAGGCAATTTGTTCAGTAACTTAATAGTAGGATGATTGGGTGAGGAATGATAAA
>CBIHRH010000706.1:0-3071 GCA_966212365.1 uncultured Emticicia sp.
TAAAGTTTTCAAAAGTGTTTCAAGCCATACTTTTGTCAGCATTTCATTATTAGTTGTTGCCGACAAAATCATGATTGATCCATTTTTATCTAATGGCTTCAACTCAGTTTGTTTGAGCAGCTTTTCGTAGATAGTGGCTACTAATTCATTTTCAGTTTTACTGAATTGTTCAGGACTTTTCGGAACAAATCTGAAATTGATAGCAGCTTTGTTTGGCTCATGGAAAACATCACCCCCCCATTCTTTTCGCTTAATATCGCTACTGTCTTTATAATAGTTAATAAATAGTGTTTTCTTTCCTCCAACCATAACTTCCTTCATCAGAGCTCTTTCATATAAAGTCTTTGATGCAATCACTAAACCGAAGTTACCACCACTGAACAGGTCATTTGATTGTGCGCCTCCCATACCACCAGGCACACCAAAAGCAGAGGCAAGACCCGCAAAGCCACCCATAGCTCCTTGATTTGGATTACCGGACTCGAGGTTGAACTGAATTTCTCCATAGAATTGAGATTCTTTGAAGTTATTTATATCCATTACGATACTTAGCAAAGTACCCACAGCAATACCAATCAACAGGAGTTTCCACTCGTTGCCAATCAGTTTGAATACATTTATTATTTTCTGAAATAAATCTTTTGTACTGATTTGTTCTTCTTGTATGATCTGTGTTTCAGCCATCTTTTTTTATTAAATAGTGTTGTGTTACCGCTAACTTATTTAGCAATTTGTAAGATACCAATGATACCGATAAGGGTAGTCATAGTTGCAGCGATTGTACCGAACAAATTCTGCACCTGTGCCAGCTGTTGAACAGCCGTTGTTGTTTTCTGAGGGATAATGATTTCAGAACCAGGGGCTATTTTAGGATAGATATTGATAAATAAGAATCTTCTTGTTCTATCAACAGAGCCATTCGCATATAAAACGTATGATTTGCTTTTCAATGATCTTTTTGTGAAACCACCGGCTTTAGACACATAGGTCATAAAATTGTTTCCGTCAAAGTATTTAACTGTGGTCGGGTATAATACTTCACCTTGAACACGGACTGTCTCGAGACGTTTTGGAATGCGGATAATATCACCATCCTGCAAAATCATATCTTCCACAGAACCCGGATTTTCAAGAATTTTTCTTAAATCAATGCCTATCGAAGACTTTTTAGTAGCATCTACGTCTTCTACTTCAATAGTTTGATTACCTTTTACACTATTGGCAATTTCAGTAATTGCTTTTCTGCGTTGCTCAATCTCAATATCACTTAATTGAATCTCTCTGATTAATGTAGCCCCTTCAAGGTATGAATAGGGAGTAAGACCTCCGGCACGTTTAACGATGTCCGATACCTTTTCGTCTTTACTCTTGATACCATATTTGTCAGGGAAAATCACCTCACCTTCTACCTCAACAAAAGCTTGCTTTACATAGTTTGGTGATTTTCTGATGAAAATTTCATCAAATGGTAGTAATACAAAATTGGTTCCCGGTTGTTCTACGCTCAAATCAGGGCGGATATTGAACTCATAAGTGTCTGAGATTTGCGCACTTGCCGAAGTTGGGTCAACATTACGTTTTCTACGTACTACTTCAACTCTTGATAAGGATGCAGACTCTGACAACCCGCCAACTTTTACTAATACATCTTCAACGGTCAGGTTTCTTACGAATGGTAATTCGATACCGGCCTCACCCTCAGGATTATTGATAGCTCCCTGAATACGTACATAAGCCGGCTCAGTCAAATCAAATATAGATGGGATAGTTACCTGATCCTCTCGTTTCAGAGGGACATCCGTAGCCTTACCTTTTATAATATCATCAAGATTTACAGATATATTTTCAATAATCATATCGTCCCGTGTTCTTACAATCGCAATTCTACCAGTTAAGGCTTCTCCTCTTAAACCTTCAGCAGACTTGATTAATTCAAGCAAAGTAGGATTGCTATCCAATGAATATTGGCCAGGACGGAAAATAGCACCATCAATAGTAACCATGTTTTCGTAGCGCTCTAATAATCTCTCTGTGACAATAGAATCACCTGACAGGACATTGAATGTAGAGAAATCAGCTTCTTTTACATCTATAATCTTGCGCTCTCTGCTTGTATTTCTATGCACTTTCAAGCGGTGCTTGTAAGCATACTGGTTGAAACCACCTGCATAAGCTATGGCATCCTGTAATTTTTCGTTTTCAGTTAATTCAAATAAACCATTACGTTTGGTATTTCCCTGAACCGCCACACGGGCAACATAAGGCGTAACCTGAACGATGTCCTGGTCTTGTAGAATAATATTATTTTTGGCAAAGCCTTTCATTAATACTTCATATAAATCAAGTGTTGTAACAATTCTATTGTTACGAACTACCTGAATTTTACGATAAGTACCCAATTCATTAGGGCCTCCACATACATATAGTGCATTAAGCACTGTAGAAAGCGAAGATAAGGTATAAGTACCCGGGGCGATAACTTCACCGGTTATAGTTACTTTAATACTTCTGATATTGCCTAAAGATACAACCAGGTAAGTATTTGCAGGGTTTCCTGCAAAGGGCAACAGACCAATATAAACTTTTGCTAATTTATTCAGAATCTTTTCACGAGCCTGTTCCATGGTTGAACCTGCCAGATAGACAAGTCCGACTCTATCTAAGGTAATATACCCATCAGGAGAAATAGTTGCTTTGTAGGTAGCTTGCGAATAACCATAGATATCAATAATCAATTGGTCATTTGGGCCTAATATATAATTGCTTGGTGTGGCAATATTGATTGCAGGAGTAGGGTCAAACTTAATCGTGTTAAAAAGATTATATCCGAAAATCCTTCTTCTCAAAGTTGCTTTAGCCACATCCTGTTCTTCTTCTTGTTCACGAATTGCTCTCAACGAATCCTCTCTGGTCATGGCTAACTGATCTGCCGGATTCACCGTCAAATTCCTGATTGCATTAGGGTCATTCGCATTAGTTACACGATTACGATTCGGCAATGGTATATTAGGTGCCTGTTGTGTGCGCCCTGCCGGTACATTTGGATTAGCTGGAGTTGTGGCTGGATTCAC
>CBIHRH010000707.1:0-3068 GCA_966212365.1 uncultured Emticicia sp.
TGTTGGCATCAATACCGAAAATGCGCGTATTTTCATTAGTAAACAGTTGGTAAAACTGCTCCTCACTTCTGCGTTCATCAATGGGGAAAGTCAGGCAATATTGACTATAAATAAATTCCCACTCTTCTTTTGGTGCGGTTTTTAAGTCTCTGAAATGCATAGTTATATCTTATTGTGGTAGGAAAGCGCAAATTTACATCTCTTTATTCATAACCTTTAGGAATTGCCCCATAAAAATAATGCATAATAGAAGATTGGCGGCTTAGATTAAACAGCAATCAAGAATCCATATATATATATAACGGCTGTAGTCGGTTTTCGGTATAAATATATTCTGATAATTTGATGGGTATTTTTCAGTTTACTTTTGCCAATGTGCAAATACCCTTATATTTGTTTTTCAACCTTTTAACACTATAAAAATGAACAAGCTACTTCTATTATTATTGCTCAGTTTCACACTTATTCAAACCAATGCACAGAATACCCTGACCTCCGAAGAAAAGAAAGCAGGTTGGAAACTGCTTTTCGACGGAAAAGATTTAAAAGGATGGCATGCCTATGGGGGAAAAGAACCTGGTTCTGCCTGGGTAATTGAGCAAGGGGCTATTAAACTAAATGTACCCGAAAGAGCAGGTAATAAAGCCAAAAACGGAGGCGATATTGTAATAGATGAAGAATTGAAAGGCGATTTCGAACTGAAAGCTGAGTGGAAAGTAAGCAAATTTGCCAATAGTGGTATTTTCTTCTTTGTGAAAGAAGCACCGGAATATAAGTTTATGCACAATACGGGTTTAGAACTACAGGTAATAGACGATAAGATTTACGAAGGAGCAGCAGAAAATACCCATCGTGCGAGTGATTTCTTTGGTGTTGCCAATGCCCGCTTGCGCGAAAGTAATCCACAAGGCGAATGGAATCAGATTCATTTCATTGTCAAGAAAGGAAAGCTGACAGTAACACAGAATGGATTTACGGTGCAGGAGCACGATTTAAATAGCCAGGACTGGAAAGATAAAATTGCAAAAAGTGGTCTTGCCAAAGCTCCTATCGGCAAAGGAATTTATGCCGGAAGAATTGGCCTGCAAGACTGGGGAAGTACTGTCTGGTATAGAAATATCAAGCTTTTGAAGTTGTAGGTATCTAATATTTGTAATAAGCGATGCAATAAGGTATACTAATTATTGCATCGCTTTATCATTGTTTCTCTTGTCTTAGCTTAAATTACCCATTCTTTTTCTTACCATCAGTATAAGGCACCTCAAACAAACTATTCGGTTTGAGGTATACAAAATTCTGCTGAAAATCGAGTATGGTATTGAAACGCTTCAATACTTCATTGCCCATAATATGCGTTTTGAACCGGGCCGGATTAGCTGTTGCTAATAATTGCACCGGAATATCAGATAAAACAATTTTGCCCAGATTCAATCTTTCATTATTGACTGTGTATACAGGAATTTCTTTGCCCTGTCCATTACGCATTACAACTTTTTTTATTACCTCTAAATCTTTCGGATAATTCTGTTCGTGCATTAGCAAGGTATCAAGCATGATGGTCCGTTGATAACCATTATCAAACAAAAAGCGGTTTTTATACTTCTTGTCTTTTATCTGTAATTCGCCATTGATACAAAACAAAGTATGGGTATATTCTATCGGAAACTTCGAATAGCCTTTACCAATTTCAGGCATCCTGGTGTGCACAATCATCAGGTTTTTGTCATAATCAATCTCTACTACTTTGCCATCAAATAAATCCCACCCAAATCGGCCGTCTGTCCCCTGCCCTGATATGGCCACCGGATATACTTCCAGCCCACTCCAGTTTAAATTACCTATCTGTAAATAGTTTTCTGCTTTATCGGGGTCCAAATTGTGCGTTTTATCCTTGATAGCATCATGCGTTAACAAGAGCCCTGTTGTACCCGAGTCAAACTTTAAATCAAGTGTATCTCTTTTATTTAATACTGCCTTAAATTTAATATTATTATAATCAGTCAATACAAAGGGGATAGTATCATGTTGCATTGGTTTCAGATGAGCATAGTTTTTAATCTGTGGGCTTTCAATTTTGATACGACAGGTGTCTTTATCAGCAATTACTACTCTGAACTCCAGTTTCTCACCGGGTTTTAGTAGTTTTTTGATTGAATCTGCATCTGTATAAAACCGTACCCATTTCGCTTTAGGGCTTTTTGAAATGCTATAATCCTGTATCTTAACTTTCGGATTGAGTAACCATTTCTGGCGTTCTTCGTCGCCCTCTATAATAATTGCGGTTTGGGTTCTGGATTTGAGGATGGGGGTTGTTTGCGCCTGAGAAATAAAAACGCACAATAATAATGTAAGGGTCAGTAGTTTTTTCATAATTGAAGTTTCCTGCCAGTTGGTGGCGGCTGTATTAATAATGGCAAGATACTACAAACTTAATAAAGACAAAGCTTCATCTAAGCTGGAATCAGGACATTTTCGGAAAAAAGTTTTCACTACATAATATAGATTCCTCAAAACAAAAACTTAATTACAATGTTTTTAATATGCATTTTATATAAATTGACAATCATCGAATACTTGTAGAAACAAGCTTAATTTAACTTTACCGACTTTTAGACAGTAATTGACAAATCTTTATATTGCTTTATCAATCTAAACCTTAATGAAATCCAGACTATTTATACTTGCCTGCACACTATTCGTAAGTTTTGCATTTATTCAGCAAAATAAAACCCCCGAGAAACCGAATATCATTCTAATATATGCTGATGATTTGGGTTATGGAGATGTGAGTGCTTATGGCAAAGGCACTTTGCCTACGCCTAATATAGATAAACTGGCACGGAATGGCATAAGATTTACCAATGGCTATGCTACTTCTGCTACCTGCACACCTAGCCGCTATGCTTTACTGACGGGCATTTATCCATGGAAAAAAGAAGGTGCCAATATATTGCCAGGAGATGCTCCGTTATTGATTGATACTTCTCTCACCACCTTACCTAAAATGCTTAATAAAGCCGGTTACAACACTGCGGTAGTAGGAAAATGGCATTTAGGAATAGGCGAGG
>CBIHRH010000708.1:0-3067 GCA_966212365.1 uncultured Emticicia sp.
TCCGGCTAACCACAATCATCACATTACAAAAAGCTACTATTCCCAGCCAGATAATGACACTTGGCGCCATGAGAAAGATACGCTCCCAACTTAAAACTCTATGCGAAATCAGGGTTAATAGGGTAGGGGCCAATACAAATAAAACCAAAGGCAATAAACGAACGATGTTTTTGCTGATAACCACCCACGATGGTTTGGCCCGGTGTTTAATTACCCACATTTTCATATTTCTGAAACTGAAAACAGTGAGGATGAGCGTAATGATAATAAAAGTAGCTATCAGTAATTCATACATAGAAGCAGACATAAAAGGGGTTGCCGGCGCCTGATTAGTAAGAATATTACTTACACCTTGCATAAAAGTATGATAATCCTGAAAGGCATTAATGCCGCTATTAAACAGAATCACAATGCCGTAGCCCTTTTTAGTCAGAATCATTTGCTCAGCCTGATAAGTCCAGAGTACGCCACTATGTGATACATTCTTTTGCGCATCTACAAACCAGCCCATTGCGTACGAACTATTGGCGGGGTGTGAGAACATAGTTTCTATACCTTTCTCACTTAAAAGTCTTTGGCCTTGAAACTCTCCTTTGTTCAGATATAATCTCAACCACTTGGCTAGGTCAGAAGTAGTA
Organism: uncultured Emticicia sp.; assembly: GCA_966212365.1. Lineage (GTDB taxonomy): Bacteria > Bacteroidota > Bacteroidia > Cytophagales > Spirosomataceae > Emticicia. The sequence continues at coordinate 639 of CBIHRH010000708.1, forward strand.
GAAACCAATCCTGCCGAACCTTCAATAAACCAGTTAGGCTCATTGGTTTTTACAGCCTGGCCAAACACAAATATATTTCCTTGGGGTACTTTTCTCTGAAATTCCAATGTACTATGATGGCTGGTCGTATGGGTCATCTGCAAAGGCATGAAGATATGTTTCTGCAAGTAATCAGCAAATTTCTCCTGACTCACTACCTCAACCAAACGCGCCATGACATGGTAATTAGGATTGTGATAACGAAATTTCTCGCCTGGATTTCCATCTAGTTCTACATCTTTCAGATTCTCAATTGTATTTTGTGTAGAGGCAGGCTGTTGCTTAAAGCTTAATTCGGGATACACCACATCAGATAACCCACTGGTCTGGTTCAGAAACTGTCTGACAGTAATCTTATCGGCGCGGGCATCTGCCATTTTAAACGAGGGGATGTATTGTTTAACAGGCGCATCCAGATTGATTTTACCGGCTTCTACTAATTGCATAACAGCCATGGCTGTAAATGCTTTACTTAATGAAGCAATGGCAAAAGGAGTACTACTGATAATGGCCTTATTGTTGCCATCTTTTCCATAGCCTTTCGAGAAAATCACCTCATTTTTGTTGACAATAGCAATTGATAAACCGGGTATATGGTTTTTATCAATATTCTGCTGAATAAACTGGTCTAATGGCTTGAGTTGGTCTGGAATCTGAGCATAGGTTTGGATACAAGCAAAGGCGAGTGTCAGCCAGGTGGATACTGTTGTTTTTAAATTTTTTATCATAGGAAGCAATGGAATATTTTTACAAAGGAACGAATAGTTTGCCCGCAAATTTATTTACATAGGTAAAGAAATTTGACTGATGACACCCTTAATCTGTTTTACCACCCAAGTTCCTATAAAAAGTTTGGCAGCCCTACCAGTTATTGCACTGTGCAAGGCTGCCAAAACTAAACCTTAATTACATATAATTTACTTAATTCTTATTTCGTATATAAACATTATTACTGATAGACTCAAATCGTACTTCCGGGCCACCGCCATATACTTTGCCTTCTAACAGATAACCCACTATCGGATTTTTCTGTCTTTTGTTGGTAAAGGCAATATCTAAATCAGAATATACTTCGCCAGTAATGGTTTTCATGCCTATATTGCCCCCTTTACCTTTTGGCCAGTTTACTTCTACAAAGCCGCTGATGGTTTTAGCCGTCAGGTTGCTGTTAATGCTGCTTATCCAGATATTACCATTGATTGTTTCCAGATTTGTTTCGGCTTTTTTCGGCAGATAAACCTCATAGTTAATGGTGCTGCATATATAATACTGGCGGCCATTTCTGCTCCATGATGAGCGATTCTCTTTTTTTGCCTCTGGGCAATCCTCAACTCTGCCATTGCTTGTCATACCTTCGTCGAAATCAGTTTTAAGGCTGATTGTACCGGAAGTACTTTTGGAATCAACGGTAAGCGCATCGTTTAGTTTACCTGAGTTGATTTCAACAGAAATCTTCACATATACTTCGGCTTTATCCCAGTATTGTACCTTAATATCATTGGCGAATCTGAGATTCAGGTCTACCGATTGCCCTGCGGTGAAAGGCAGGTGTTTTTCGATGATTTTCTGTGCGTAGGTGAACGATTGGCCAAGGCCGAGTAATAGTAATAATGTTGTAACGAATTGAATTCTCTTTTTCATAATTTTATATCGGACAAAGGTTGTTATTTCGCCTTGCGGACGTAGATATTGCTGCTGATAGTATTCAATTGAAGATTCACACCCCCACCATTCATGTTGCCAGTGATATTATGACCACCACCTACTCTCGACATACCATCTTTTCCTGATTTTAAATTCAAGTCTATATCAGAGTAGATTTCTCCCGAAATAGATTTCATCGATAGCGTAGCTTTAGCGGTAGCAGGAAGCGTGATATCCAGATCTCCACTTATCAAAGAAATAGAAGAAGGTGTAGACTGATTCAATGCAGAGAAAACAGCCGTGAGTCTACCACTGATACTATTGGCTACAATTGGCCCGGTTACGTTGTTCAGTTTAATATCAGCATTATTAGTTTTTATCTCCAGGTCACCATCAATATTACTAAAGTTGACTGATGAACCCTGAAAATTAATCTGCGTAAACATAATGCTTGCCTTGTTAGGAACCATTATTGTATATTTCGATGATTTTCTGGAAGCTTTTTCGATTTTCAATACACCACCTTCCACGTTAACAGCCAGACCCAGACCCGTATTATCAACATTGGTATTATAAAGTGGTTTCAAACCTTTTGCTTGCTCTGGGATAGCCTCAACGCTTCCACCTTTAATGATTACCTCGTCTCCTGCGTATCCTTCAATCTTCAGGTTTTCACCTTCGAGTTCAATTGATATTTTGCTGTCTTTGGTATTGGCTAATTTTGCTTTGAAATCCTGTGCTTGCGT
>CBIHRH010000709.1:0-3052 GCA_966212365.1 uncultured Emticicia sp.
AAAACATTTCTCGGCACAATGGAGAAGGCAGCCAGGGTTCCGGTAGTTTTTAAGAAATTTCTACGGGTTGTCATAGTATTTAAGGTTGAATAATAAGTGGGTATTGGTTAGGAAACAATGATTCTAACCCGTTTAATGAGATTGAATAGATTATCAAATATAAGCCTGAAACTGATTCGTTCCGATTTTCATGAAGATTTATTTATTTACTCTTATACCAGATCATTTGGGTCGTCTAGGGTATAAGCATGTGTATGGTGGGTCATACCGATTCGGGGATAGTAATTAATAGCTTTAGGTGCCGAAAGAAGTATTAGTTTCGCTTGTGGACTAGCCATTTTTGTATGTCTGATTAATTCTCGACCAATGCCTAATTTCTGATACTCTTCGTCAACAAACAAATCGGATAAATAAGTACAGAATACCCAGTCTGTGACCGACCTTGCCACACCTACCAGTTTATTATCAATTCTGGCTGTTATAATCAAGTTCGCATTCTCAACCATCGCTTTTATGCGTTCGTAATCATTTACAGGTCTTCTTTCTCCCAATGTAGAAGCAATCAGGGTATCATTAAACTCCTGCCAGCTAAGGTCTTTTTCGTGGGCGTATTGTACAGATATTTCCATAAAATTTGTCTTGATGTAATGCAGACAAATGTATTGAAATGAAGAAAATAATGCAATACAAAAGCACGACAGAATTTGAGAGTTTTACTATTTAAAGATTTTCTACCAGAAGCTTTTTTCTACGAGCTACCTGTATTTCTTTGCCATTGCTCATCTTGATGAAGATAATAGACCCAATCTTATAAATACGATTAATATAACTGGGATTTAAAAGAAAGGAGCGATGTATTCTAAGAAAATGATTGATTTCTGATTTGTTATGAAAATATTTGAGAGTAAAAGCAGAAATGCTTTTTCGTCCATTTTTTAGATGTAATATGCTATAATTCTGGTCGGCTTCTAAGTAAACGATTTCATTGGGGATAATAGGTTTGGAAGTATTCATGGTCTTAGGTTTTATGAAATAAAATTACAAAACCCGAGAACGAAGAGACAATACCCTTTTGAGGGGATTTTAGGGTTGATTCTTTTATTATTCATTAGTTATTGTAAAAACAGTTTAGATTTAAATGTATTGGTCGCTTTAATTATATTCAAACATTCAATAAGTCGCTCAATCACCAGGCGGCGGCCACTCAATATTTTGAACAGAATACTTTCCACAACTCGCAATAAAGTTTCTTTCTCTCACGTTCTGATTTTGTTTTTCTGCATTAATTATTATTATTAACAAAGAAATTTCTACATTTGGAACAAGAATCGGGTATAATGAGAAAAATACTTTTATATGCTTTAATATTGGGCCTCACAGGGTGCGCTACCAATAAGAAAACGAATACCAAAGCTCCAAGAGAGATTAAAACTGCTGTAAATACCCCCGAAGTGGTTGCTAAGCCAATGGTTGTGGCAATTAAGAGTCGATATATTGTAAAAGATTCTTCCACCGCAAAGATTTTTATGGAGTTAGATGTCGAAAATCTGAGCAGAGATAAAGCCATGCAACAGATGAAAGATTCGTTTCGTATGAGCTGGCTGTTGCAATCAGATTATGGTGTGAGAGATAGGCTGGCTTTTAGCAGAATTGATTTTACAGAGCAGAATTTCCTTTTGCGAGATGATAAGATAGAAGTTGTGTTCGACGTACAGAGACCCAAGAACGTAAGCAAAGCATTATTATTAACTGAATTATTTGAGTTATCTACCAACAAAAAATCAAATAACGATTTAGTTATTGATTTCTCAGCAACCAGGTTAAGTGACAGATTTGGTTTATATTTAAATGATTTTTCGCGGCCCCTTTTCAGAAACTATATCAATAAGAAAGATACGTTTCAGATTCGTAGTATTGATAACCACGTTCGCGATTTATACCTTATACGTTATGCCAATGATTTTGACCCGGCGCAATCGCCAATGGCGACTACTTTAAAACCAGCCATCAAATCATTGAAGCAGGAAGAAGTAGTGAAAATACAATCGGGTACACCGCTTCAATTGCAAAGTGAAGGTTTGTATTTTGCAGTGGAAGATACAATGAATACCAAAAATGGCTTCGGCTTTCTGATTGTTGATAACCGTTTTCCGAAATTTACGCTTCCCGAAAAACTGGTGAAACCGCTTATTTACATGAGCACAAGCCAGGAAACGCGCACAGTAAGCGAAAACGCAGATGCTAAACAAGCACTTGACAGATATTTCCTGACAATTACGGGTGGCAATCAGGCTTTATCCAAGAAAATTATCAAGACCTATTTCAGACGTATTGAAGAAGCCAACCGTTTATTTACGTCGTTTAAAGAAGGATGGAAGACCGATAAAGGTATGGTATATATTATTTTGGGGCCGCCAAATAAAGTGCAAAGAAGCAGAGACAGAGAAGTGTGGATGTATGCACAAAGTCAGAATTTTTCAGAGATTATTTTTACATTTAATAAAAAACCAAATCAGTTTACAGATAACTATTATGAGCTGGTTCGGTATCCCGAGTACCAGGCATATTGGTATCCGTTCGTAGAAGCATGGAGAACAGGAAACGTTATGGAGTAAATTCAGAGTCTGGCGACCGTAAGGAAGGAGCCCGTCCTGATTTCAAAAAAAAGCAAAAGTTTTTTGCAAAGCCAAATTTTGAAAAATCGTCTAAACCAGATATAGTTTTTGGTGTACAATCGGTATTGGAAACACTGAAAGGCCCCAAAGAGATTGAAAAAATATTAATTCAAAGAGAGTTCGGCCACGCCGAAGTAGAAAAACTCGCCAAAGAACGTGATTTACCAGTGCAACGAGTACCCCTCGAAAAGTTGAACCGAATCACGATGAAAAATCACCAGGGTGTAATAGCCTTTGTGTCGGCCGTTAATTATGCCAAAACATCCAACGTTATTGCCGATATTTTCGAGAAAGGAGAAGTGCCATTACTGTTAGTATTAGACAGAATTACCGATGTGCGTAATTTTGGTGCGATTGCCCGTACTGCTGAGTGTTCA
>CBIHRH010000710.1:0-3049 GCA_966212365.1 uncultured Emticicia sp.
TACAAATAACCAGCAAAATATCCTTAAACAACTTCTGCAATTACCAGTACTGGTAGCTGCCCTGGGCTACCTGGTAGATATGTATGATCTCTTTCTTTTTAATGTGGTAAGAGTGCCAAGTCTGAAAGAATTAGGTTTTGAAGGTGAACAATTATTTGAAGAAGGTGCCAAACTCCTGAATGTTCAGATGGCCGGAATGCTCATTGGTGGAATTATCTGGGGCGTAATGGGCGATAAAAGAGGTCGCTTATCGGTCCTTTTTGGTTCGATTATTATCTATTCGCTGGCAAATATCGCCAATGGCTTTGTTGATACTATTCCGCAATATGCTATCTGCCGATTCATTGCCGGAGTAGGTCTGGCAGGAGAATTGGGTGCAGGTGTTACATTGGTAACAGAAATATTACCCCGACAAATCAGAGGTTATGGTACTACCATTGTTGCTACTTTAGGTTTAGTCGGTGCAATAGCAGCTTACTTTGTAGCAGAACTTTTTGCCTGGCGTGTTTCTTATTACGTAGGCGGAGGTATGGGTCTGTTATTGTTGATTATGCGTATCAATATATTTGAATCAAAAATATTTGTTGATGCCAAAAACAAGCATGTTTCCCGAGGGAACTTACTAATGCTTTTCAACAATAAAACACGTTTCATTAAATACCTGATGTCAATATTGGTAGGTTTACCGATCTGGTTTGTGGTGGGTATTCTTATCACCTTTTCACCCGAATTTGCTAAAGCCGCCGGAATTGTAGAACCAATAAACGCAGGTAAGGCCGTTATGTTAACATTCACTGGGCAAGTCTTTGGCGATATTGCCAGTGGTTTCCTAAGTCAATATATGCAAAGTCGTAAGAAAGTAATTTTACTTTTCATTTTACTTTCCCTTGCTTTTGTATTGGTATATCTCCTCATACCGGTTAGTAGTAGCTATACTTTCTACATGGTATGTGCATTTTTAGGTTTCTGCAACGGGTATTGGACACTTTTCATTACCATTGCTGCCGAATTATTTGGTACAAACCTGAGAGCAACAGTAGCCACCACTGCACCCAATTTTGTGCGTGGAGCAACTATCCCATTATTAGCCATTTTTAAAGCCCTGAAACCAGATATGGGTATTATGTATGCAGCCCTTGTAATAGGTGTCTGCACCTCAGCAGTAGCATTAATAGCCTTATGGAACATTGATGAAACATTTACGAAGGAAATGGATTATGTGGAATGACAATGCGTAAAACGATTTTTTAAATCGTTGCAGAGAATTTATTTTAATGTACAAAATTTTATATGGTAGAGACAAGGCACACCGCCTTGTCTCTTTTATATTTATTTACCTATCTATCCTTGTATTTATTCAAATATCAAAATGCATTGTATTTATAAATTTAGACAAGGCACTGCCTTGTCTCTACAAAACTAATCTCTCAATAAATTTCTAAAATAACTCACAACTCTAAACGTTCTACTATATATTTGTATCAAAATTTCTGAGATTCTGAGAAAAGCAATTGCCATATTACTCCTGTTTTCGGTAATGGTTCGCCCTTTTACTCAGGCTTACTATCTCATCGATTATCAATTCCGCAAAGATTTCATTGCTAAAGCGCTATGTGTTAATAAGCAGAAACCGCAACTCAATTGTAATGGTAAATGCTATTTAGCCAAACGTCTGAAAGCTACAGAAGAACAAGAAAGCAAAGCGCAGCACAATATCTTCGATAAATACGAAGTCCCCGCTATGATATGTGAAGAGGTAGCTAATCTCCACTTTTATTCATGGCGTTTTGACTATATTTCTGCATTAGATACTTATTCTAATCATTATTCGGGTTTATTCTTCTTACACGTTTTTCATCCGCCTTGTCAGGCTTAATCTCCTTATTTCAGATTTATAACGTATATCCTGCCCTTTTATATTTGGTAGGTTTTATAGCGTATGTCTGCTTTAATATTTTGAATTATAGGTCATATTATGCTTATAATCTTCTCCTTGTATGATTTTAATCAGCTATTTTAAATCAACGAGTTTGTAGAATTGCACGTGAATAATTTAAAACTAATAGGGATATTATTACTATGCAGCTTGCTGTTTATGCGGGTCATGATAGCGCCTATTATTTTCTTTAGCTACGAGTTTAACAAAACTTATATCATTGAAAATTATTGTATCAATAAGAACCGTCCACAACTCCATTGTGATGGTAAATGTTACTTAGCTCAGAAACTGCAGGCCGCCCGGGAAAAGGAAGAAAACCAGTCAAAGATAACGGTTTATAAACTGTGGTTAGAGGTCTTTCATCAAACCAATAATTTACCAGATAAGCAATCTTTTCATATAATCACTGACCAATTATTCAATTATTTCTATCAGAATAATTATAATCACTCCAGTATTTTTTCATTATTAAAGCCACCCCAAGGTTAAAATATCCGTATTAGCTGTAAATCAAAACAGCATCATGTTTCTATGAATCATATTTTTACCTTTCAAAACCGTAATGAAAAAATACATAATTATATTAATATATCTATTAATAATCCAACATGCACTTGCACAGACTAATATCAAAGGGAAGATATACGATTCCCAGACCCAGGAACCCTTAATTGGCGCCAGTATCAAAGTTGTTAATTCAGAAATAGGAACTAAGACCGATGTAAGCGGCAATTTTACCTTAAAAACAGGTAGCGCCGACATCATTATTTCGATGATTGGGTATCAATCTAAAACCCTAACTGTTGGTGATAACGAAGTCCTGGTGATTGCCCTTGAAGTAGCTACTCAGGACCTGCAAGCAGTAGTCGTAACCGGAAATCGTGAAGCAAGTTTACGTACGCAAACACCGGTGGCTATCTCTAAACTAACTGCCAAACAAATAGATGAAGCGAAACCTACGGCCATTTATGAAGTAATCAATAAGACACCGGGTGTTATGATGGTGAATCTGGGAAATGAACAGCATATGATGGCTATCCGCCAACCTATGACTACCAATGGCTATTATTTATATATGGAAGACGGATTGGCCATTCGTCCGATGGGGGT
>CBIHRH010000711.1:0-3049 GCA_966212365.1 uncultured Emticicia sp.
TGCAATTCTTATATTTGACATATCATGTATAACGTTTAAGTTAATGGGATTTCTATTTTTGTATTCGTACCTTGTCCTATACTTGATTTAATGGTAAAAGTACCATTCACTACACTAAGGCGGCTTTCTATATTTCTTAATCCTAATCCCGATTTCGGGTCTTTCTTTACTGCTTGTAAATCAAAACCTTTCCCATTATCGGTAAAAATAAAAGTAAGTTTATTATTACCTGCCGAAAGTTTTAAGGAAATTTCCTGTGCTTCGGCATGTTTCAGCGCATTATTTACCAATTCTTGCGCTATTCTGTAGATGGTCAGCTCTATTCTCTTATCAAATCGCTCGCTATCTTCTATTCCTTCGTGGTTAAATATAAATAAAACCCCTGAAGCAATATGTATTTTCTGAATAAATTCGTCTATGGCTGATATAAGACCAAAATCTTCTAAAGTACTTGGAACCAACTCTCGCGAAATTCTTCTTACCTGGCTGATAGATTCTTCTAAAAATTCTTTGGTAGCTTTCCCATGTTCGGTCAATTCAGCCGAAGTGTTTAGTTTTTTCAAGAGCTGATTAAAGCTCATTTTTGTTACAGACAGCATGGCACCTACTTCATCGTGCAGGTCTTTGGCTATCCTTCGTCGTTCTACCTCCTGTACCTCTAAAGATGATTCCAGTAATTGCCTCTGCATTTCGGCCTTTAGCTCTTGCATCACAACCTTTTGTTCAGCCTGCTTCTGTTTGTAGTATACCACAAACAGAATACTAAAGATTATTAGTATTATAAGACCGGATGAACCTAAAAATATCAACTGTAGGTCACTCATCTTGTTGGCTATTGTTCAAAGAGTGGCTATACCAGAATGCAAGACAGATAGTAAAATGAAATAAAATGCTAAGCGCAGAGTTAATAATACCCCAGGTTATTTGATTGGTAGTTTTGGCCGCTTTTATAAGAAAAAGATTTACAAATAAATTCCCGCCAAAATAGAATAATAGGCCTACGCTTACCCAAAAGTAGGGAAATTTTGTAATATTCTCAACTTTCAAATCTTGCAAAACCTGATAAAAATAAGCTAATACGATAATCAGAACTATCAGACTCGAAGCTGTATAAGTATAATTATTAAAATTAGCCGTACCAATATCCGTAATGGATCCAGATGGAATTTCCAATATAGAAAAGAAGGTAAAGGTGCAGCAAGCTAAAATGATGAAGACTTTCCAGTATTTATGGTTTACTAAACGAAAATACAAAAAGGCAATAATGTAAAAGCCTATAATAGAATGCCAGTTATAAAAAAATAGCGTATGGAAATTTTTACCCGACCCCGAAAAGTACAGAATATCTGAGGTTACGCCAAAAAAGTTTCTGATGAGTGTAATAACCACGTAAGCAGTAAGTATTCTTAATTCTGTGCTTAAATATTTTTTTTTAAGAAGAATTATTACCACTGGAATAAGAATACTTACTTCTGAAACCGTGGAAAAAAGCATTAATCCATTCATTCGTTTGCCGAGTCCTTGTTTTTATTTCCCAAAAGGTGGTTGAGGCGAACCATTGCCCAGACCGCTGCCGTCAGGAGTATCATCTTTAAAGCCTGTATGGTCAATCTCAATATCTTTTCCATCTTCGTCTACTGGTACCAAGAATAATCTGGGTCTTAGTTCCGAATCTTTGGCATCTTTGAAAGGTGAATTAGAGATTTCTGATTCTTCAGTAATATCCTTGAAATTTTCATAAGCCAGGCCGTAATAGATTCTTAAACCTGATACTCCTCTTCCGGTTTTTTCAGCCAGTGCCAGTAATTCGTTAATTCTTTCGATACCAAAAAACTCTGCTTTTCTGACTTCTCCGTCCACCAGGAATTTTGATGCCAGTGAGTTCTTTTGTTTAGTTGAAGTTGCTTTTACTTCACGATTAAAGTTAGTAGCAAAATCTTTAATTTCAGCTAAGGAAAACCCGTTCCCAAGTTTTTTTGATTTGTGACGATCAAAGGGCCATTTGAGTGCCATGATAGTAAGGTGTTTTAGAGTATAAACTAGATAGATAGGGAGATTTTGAGTAAAATATCAAAATACAACGAAATATATGATTAAGTATTTAAATAATCGTATACCGCGTGGCTAATTGCGTAAAAACCCCTGATGAATTGAGGAAAACTACGTTGATAAAAAAGAAAACCTCACTATTGGTTGGAATAGTGAGGTTGTGGAACTGAAACAATCGTACTCAGAAAAAAAATTATATTTTTTTCACGTTGACTGCGTTCAAACCCTTACGGCCTTCGATAACTTCGTATTCAACATGATCGTTTTCACGAATCTTTCTGCCGCCGAGACCAGTCACGTGAACGAAGATTTCTTGCCCTGAAGCATCATCAACGATAAAACCAAAGCCTTTAGTTTCGTTGAAGAATTTAACTACACCTGTTTGCATTGAAATTAAAAAAATTATGAGAAAATGAAGAATTGATTTGCAATGTACATAATTTTAATGATAAAACAAGTTTTGTAAAAAATATATTTGGACAAAACTTATATTTATTTGTACAAAAAAGCAGAGGCTTTTAGAGACCGTTTAAATACTGTTTTTCTCGGTTAAAGTATAATTTTTAGACAGCATGTATTATTTTTTTGTTGTTTTATTGTTAATTGAGAGATTATTAGTAGATTCGTTATAATTTTGTGGAATTATCTCTAGTTGAAAACAAAATGAATCGCCTAAGATACCTTGTAGAAAACCAACTTTTTGGAGTTTGCTCTAGCTTGGGGGAAAAGCTTAACTTCTCAGCGAGTAGCGTAAGGCTTTATTTTATCTATGCTTCCTTCTTCACTTTTGGCTCTCCGATTATCCTGTATTTAGTCTTAGCTTTCTGGATGGAAGTACGCAAACACTTACGTCGCCATAAAAATCCTACCGTTTGGGAGTTTTAATTATACCCCCGAAATAATCTTACCTTTTTATTGAATAGTAGTTTTGTCAGAAGCATTCCATTGGATATTTTCTTCAAAAAATGTACTTTTGAAAAAACGAAATATCTAAACACTT
>CBIHRH010000712.1:0-3047 GCA_966212365.1 uncultured Emticicia sp.
ATGGTTATCTATAATTGCTTTTTTCCGGAATTAGATACTTTCAATATCGTAGTAGATAACAAGCGTGGTGCTTATGAGGCTACGAAACATCTCTTCGAGAATGGCTTCAGAAATATTGGCTTTATCACACTCGACCTTTACAGTCAGAATGAGCGTATAGAGGGTTATAGTAATTTTATAGCATCTCAAAACCTGAATACGAATATACTCAAACTGCCCTATGAGCTGAATTATGAGCAGATAATCCACAAAATCACGCAATTTCTTACCACGAATGATGCCTTGGATTCGGTATTTTTCAGTACCAACTTTCTAACCTTAGGCGGCCTGAAAGCCATTAGCAGATTGGGCGGCAAATATGCAAAAATAGGCATTGTAAGCTTCGACGACCATCTTTTATATGATGTTTTGAATCCGGGGATAACGGCTATCAAGCAGCCCGTGAAAGAAATATCTTCTTCTGTTATCAATCAGATGCTGACGATGCTTGATAATGCGGCCGATAAAACTGTTGAGCCACAGACTATTGTATTTCCGGTTGATTTGATTGTGAGAACCTCTTCTTCTATGCGATAGAGAATTCTGCAACCTGAATTTGTTGTCCCTAACCGAGTGCACCTATAGTAGGGGTTCAGGATTTTGAACCCCTACATACAATGCTAACCTGTTATTCTCAATCCAAACATTGCACTTTTCCAAGAAATTAATACGCTCGATAAATCCTTTGTTTTTTTATTGACATTACTTCCCAGTTTCGTTACTTTTGAGAACCAGACAGTTAGGGTAATTAGGTATAGATACCTTGGGTTTTGTTTGTCCTCCTTAAAAAACTGCGCTTTTAGACATGCCGTTCGCATTGTAATCAGATTAATTCTGAGCAAGTACAGCAATTTGTATTTTGCGTCAAACACAACTGACTTACACTTTTGAAGGCTCCCTTTTAGCTATTTACCAGATTCATCTGTGGGCATGCTATGTTCATATAACACAACCTTTTGCATGAAAACACACTTTACCAGTTTATTATTTCTTTTACTCCTTCAATCCGTCTATCACTTAAATGCCCAGGTGCAGGTCTCGCCTAAGGTTATTGCCTCATCAGGTGGGTATAGTGCCACGGGAAATCTTCAGGTATCCTGGACATTGGGAGAAACATTCATTACCGAACTCACAGGCAACGGTTTATCAGCCACTCAGGGTTTTCAGCAGAATACCAGCATCTGTCTGAGCGTAGTTGATTATCAGTATGTAAAATCGGGGAATCCGTATCAGAACTTATTTCCTCTGGTAAACGGAATGACCATCAATCAGATACCCGAGCAGGTATCAATACTGGTTACTGGTGTTTGCAGTAATGTACCGATCGGAAGTTTTGAGATGAATTTGCAAGGTCCCGAATTCAACTGGAATATCATACAGAACATTCACCCAAGTGCGCTGTTCGATAATCTGGGCAATCATGTTTATGGCCGGAATTTCATTCCGGGGAACTACACCCTGACCGTGACAGGATATGCCCAGGACAACAAAGGCGGCGGCCTGACCTACGGGCCTGTTGAAACCCATTTCACGATTGTGGGCAATATTGCTACCATATCTATGCCTACGGTTTCAACACCTACTATTTGCGCTGGTAGTAATGTAGACGTAAGTTTTAATGCTACCGGGACTTTTAATCCGGCCAATCAGTTTGAAGTACAATTATCAAGTCCGGAAGGGGTATTCGACAATCCTACCACAATAGGTGTAACAAACGCAGCGGGAACCGTCAATTGTACCATCCCATTAAATACGCCCGAAGGAAACAATTATCTGATTCGGGTAGTGTCTTCCAACCAGGTTTATGCCGGAAATCCGACCCTGTCGCAATTAAAAATAAATCCTCAGAATGCCTATCTCCAAAGCCCCGACAATGATTATGTAACGGGGAATACCGAAATCAAACAGGTAGTAAGCACCATCAATGCAGGTAATAAAGTGGGCACCGCGGCCAATATCACCTATCAGGCGGGCAAGGCTGTGGTTTTAACACCCGGTTTTGAAACTCAGGCCGGTGGTATTTTTAAGGCACAGATAGAGGCTTGCACCAATCATTAATTATCTACTAATCACTATCAACCAATAGCTTATGAAAAAAAATATCCTTTTGCTATTATTCATTCTCCCTATTATGCTTTATGCACAGGCCCCACCGGGAATCCCCTATCAGGCCATTGCAAGAAACGGGAGCGGGAATGTATTAGTCAATCAAAGCATCAGTGTGCGGTTCAATATTCTTACCGGGAGCATTAATGGGACTATTGTCTACGCAGAAACCCATACAACTACTACCAATAATCTGGGTTTGTTTACGCTGACAGTAGGAAGCGGGACAGCACAGACGGGCACTTTCGGAGGAATCGACTGGAGCAATGGTAGCAAATTTTTACAGGTAGAAATAGACCCTAATGCCGGAAGCAACTATATAAACTTAGGGGCAAGCCAGATGATGAGCGTACCTTATGCTTTGTATTCTGCCACAAGCGGTACACCCGGAGCCACAGGGCCAACCGGACCTACAGGACCACAAGGGCCCGTTGGGGCAACTGGGGCCGTAGGACCAGCAGGTGTCACAGGCCCACAAGGAGTTGCCGGACCAACAGGAGCAAAAGGCGCTACAGGAACGACAGGTGCAAATGGAGCGACTGGGCCACAAGGACCTACCGGAGCAACCGGACCTACAGGAGCTACAGGAATTACCGGCCCAACAGGGCCACAAGGGCCAATTGGTCTTACAGGAGCAAATGGTGCCACAGGCCCACAAGGACCTGCCGGACCTACAGGAGCCACAGGCATAGCCGGGGCAACTGGTCCACAAGGCCCAATCGGTCTCACTGGACCTGCCGGGCCGACTGGTGCCAGAGGTGCTACAGGAGCTACGGGGTCTACGGGAATAACAGGGGCCACTGGACCAGCAGGCACAACAGGCCCACAAGGAGCTGCCGGACCTACAGGAGCCACAGGAGCTACAGGGTCTACAGGCATAACGGGGGCCATTGGTCCAGCAG
>CBIHRH010000713.1:0-3047 GCA_966212365.1 uncultured Emticicia sp.
TACAATATCCAGACTTGCATAGGCTGCTGCTCGATGCAAAGGAGTTTCACCTCGCAGACGGACGTCTCGCATGAAGCAAAGACCATCTTCGCTTCCTGCTATGGTTTTTTTATTTACATCCGCACCTGCCGCTATCAGCATTTTTACAATTCTGGCTCTCTCTTCCATTTCACTTGTTTTACAAATCGTATAATGCAAGGCATTCTCTCCAGTATTTGCAAAAGCAAAATCTGCTCTTGCACCTTTCTCTAAAAGCCATTTTACAGAAGAAGCTTTGCCATTGAAGGCAGCATTGCAAAGAAGATTAGTCTGTTCAAAAGTAATGTTAGCGCCTAAATTGTAAAACAAATCCAATGCGGGTATATTGCCCTCCCATGCTGCAGAAAAAACCGCTGTAGTGCCCCATTGGTTCATAAAATTTATATCGGCACCCTCTGACACTAACTTTTCAACAGTAGTTAAATCACCACTTAAAGCCGCATCAAGCATTTGTTCATCTAAATTTTCCATCGTATTCCTGATAGATTTTTTGGTCTTTTACTTCAATTGAATCGAGAGAATGCTATTATTGCCTATCATTGAGCTTTCTTAACACATCGCACTGAAATCGCCGCGATTTTTTCCATATCAGGTTGTAAAAAAAGTACTTTTCTACCGTTAGCAAAATTGAGGAAGCCGGCATTGTCACTATTAAATTCTGTCGAAGTCCAGTAAAAGCCATGACCCTCTATTCTGCTATAAGTTCCATCAATGTTTCTATTGCCCGCGAGAGTCATTCCGAAGGTTGGGTTTTCTACACTTAAAAGTTTTTCAAAGGCTTCTTTTCCAGTACTTACTGACTCCTTAAATGCACCGCCATAATGTTTTAATAAATTATGCCATTCTTTGGTTGATGGCAAATGCCAGTCTTTACCTAATGAGGCACATACTTTATGCGCGGCTTCATAGGTGTAGAGCCGACCATATTTTTGACAATGAATGGCAGAATCATTGTAACAATAAGAACCTGGAATATCTACATTCAAATTACGAACTGTCCACCAATTATCATCAGGCATCTTTTCAAGATGTTGTGCGTTACCCTGATTTGGTATAATCAAATTGACAATGATGGAAAATAAGAACCTGATATATGTTTTCATTGGTTTGACATATTTAGAATTGTAGAGAAGCTAAGATTTGGATAAAGCCAATAATACAACTCTAAAATACTAAAAATAAACAGGATAGCACTACAAAATTGATTAAGACATTAATAATTTATTGATATGCCTATTAGCCGGATTAGTTATTTTATCGAAATGAAATAAATAGACAAACCATTTCTTCTTTAAATCCGTTATTCTACTAGAGAAGGGTTTATTTTGTCTAGTAAACAACACAAGTTCTGCCAATATTCTTGCATGATTATGGCAGATTTCTAACATAGCTTAAACTAAAGAAAATTAGCAGTATACGCATTATGGGATTTGACAAAAACTTACTAAAAATTAAAACCCTGGGTGAACTGAAAGCCAGTAGCTATCGCCCGAAATCCATTAAACAAGAACTTCGAGACAACTTAATCGAGAAACTTAAAAATAAAGAAGTGGTTTTCCCCGGCATCTGGGGATATGAGGATACCGTTATTCCAGACGTTGAAAAGGCCATTTTATCAATGCACCACATCAACCTGTTGGGTCTACGCGGACAAGCCAAAACCCGTATTGCCCGCCTGATGGTGAATTTATTGGATGAATACGTAGCCGTGGTCGAAGGCTCTGAGTTAAATGATGACCCGCTAGCTCCTCTTTCCCGTTATGCTAAAGATTTGATTGCCGACAAAGGTAATGATACGCCCGTTAGCTGGTTATCCCGTTCAGAACGCTATAATGAAAAGCTGGCAACACCTGATGTGTCTATCGCCGATTTAATTGGTGATGTTGACCCTATTAAAGCTGCTACTTTAAAACTTCCGTATTCTGACGAACGTGTCATTCACTTTGGTATGATTCCACGTTCGCATCGTTGTATTTTTGTTATCAATGAATTACCGGATTTACAGGCACGTATTCAGGTTTCCTTATTTAATATTTTACAAGAGGGAGATATTCAGATTCGTGGATTTAAATTGAGAATTCCACTGGATATTCAGTTTGTGTTTACGGCTAACCCAGAAGATTATACTAACCGTGGAAGTATCGTAACCCCTCTGAAAGACCGTATTGACAGCCAGATTGTAACGCACTATCCGAAATCAATTGAAACCGGGCGTAGGATTACCGAGCAGGAGGCTGTCATTAAAACCGAGCAGAAGAAAATTGAGGTAAATGAAATCCTGAAAGACCTGATTGAACAAATTGCCGTAGAAGCCCGTCAGAGTGAGTATGTAGATGCAAAAAGTGGGGTATCTGCCCGTATGACGATTTCTGCCTACGAAAACTTATTGAGTTCGGCAGAAAGACGTTCATTGATTAATGGAGAGAAAAACGTTCATGCGCGTGTTTCAGACATCTATGGAGCGATAGCCGCTATCAATGGGAAAATTGAGTTGGTATATGAGGGAGAGGTAGAAGGACCAGTTTATGTAGCGCAAAGCCTGATTGGCAAAGCGATGCGAACCGAATTTTTGAAGTATTTCCCGAATCCGGAGACATTAAAGAAAAAGAAATCAGGCAAAAATCCTTTTCAACAGGTATCAACCTGGTTTGGTGAAGGCAATGTGATTGATTTCTTAAATGACCTTACTGACCGCGAATATAAAGCAAGACTGAAAACCATTGATGGTTTAGATGAATTAGTAGAAAACTTCCATCCGAGGTTAGACGAAAACGATAAACTATTCATGATGGAGTTTGCCCTTCATGGCTTAGCCGAATATTCATTAATCAGTAAACATGCACTTGATACAGGCTTACAATTCAAAGACCTGTTAGACAGCATGTTTGACCCGAATAAGATGAAATTTGATGATGAGGATGAAGATGATTTTAAGAGGTTTTGATTAATCTGTTATAGAAACTGTTTAAACTAAAAAGAAGATTCCCAAAATAGGCTGAATTTTGTGG
>CBIHRH010000714.1:0-3045 GCA_966212365.1 uncultured Emticicia sp.
ATTAAATAAGTAAATATTCTTTATTCTTATCTGCTATTATTAATTGTGTTATCCCGTAGGGATATAATTTGCCTTTCCCAAATTAAAAAAGTTTATTTCTTGAAATCTAATTACATATAATTTATATCACCCTCGCATCAAAAGCCCCGGTCAGAATCTTACCGTTTCTTTTTACCTGTAACCATATTCGATAATTACCTGCGCTTGGGAATACATAAGGGAAACTGACACTCCCACCATGATGGTGAGTAATTTGGTGTACCATTCCACCCATTAAGATTTTGTCTCTCTCTGCTTCTGGTAACGCCTGCAATTGAAGCAATACATTATCAACACTATCTCTGAATCGCTTGGCATTACTCAAATGTGGACTCGGATTTGTCTTTTCACCTACACGTTTTTCCATCACTTGTTGCGCAGTGGCCGAAAAAGTACCATTCGGGTGTAGATGTATATATACTGAACCATCTTCTTTCAGAATAGCAGCATGCCCCATCATGCCTAAATAAGTCTGCAATTCTGCTGGTTTTCCATCAGGGCTCATGACTGAGAATTTTAAATCGTATACCTGCCCTGCTTTTAAGGACTGATTGGGTTTTTCTTCCCATACAATACTCGAACCATCCTGCAAAGGTGTTTTTACACCCGGTGTACCGCAAATACTGATACCTGCATCTGGTGTGGTAGAAGCCTTAGTATTAATCGGATTATTTACTACATAAGTATCATCAGAATCACCTGTTTGTTTTTCAAAACTTTCTGCTGAAATCTTTAAAGCCGGAATCTCCACTGTATCGGCGATCGTATATTGCAAGCCATGAAAACGTAGGATATCAGCATATACCAGATATTTTCCGGCGGGTAGATTTGGCAACGGGGCTTCAAAGGTTATTGTATCTTTTCTGACAGGATGCAAGTGTGCAAACGCATCTAAAGTTCCCTGCCGCACCAGAAACAAGTGCATCAACTTCCCATGGTCAGGAATCACATAGCTTGTCCAACGGCGTTCAAGAGAGTTAGAATCTATCTTAAAATTCAGTACTCTTTGTGCATTTTCAATTTTTATAATTGAAGTTGCTGTATAAGGCCGAAATATATATTGTTCTCTGTACTCTTTCGATATTGAGCCCCACCAGTTGTTGCCTATAAATAAGAGCAATCCGCAAAAGCCGAAGCCTAGGGTAGAGCCAATCACCTTGCGGCGATTTGTTTTTTTATCTCCTTCAATGCCGGGTTTTAATAAACTATCGCTGGTGCTTGCACCTATAATAGTGGTCATGATTCCTACTAAAAGCAATGCTAAACCAGCCAGAATCCAGCCTAATGATTTGGGTAAATCACGTTTGGCTGTGGCAAGTGCTGCAATAGGTATCAACGTTTCTCCTTTACCACGCTTCCCGTTAATCACAATTTTTACACTGGCTGCTCCACTTTCCATCAACCATATCTTACCTTCGAATCGGCCTGATTCTCCGACTACAGGTAAGGCCTCATCTCCTTTTGGCGAACCTTCATCACCCGTCCAATAATAAATCGGACTTAGCTTTACACTTTCAATATCTGTCCCATCTACCGAAACTGAGACCTTAGCCACACCCGGAATCACATCGGGCGGCTCAACATATACCTGTATCTGATAATTTCCTGCTTTGCCTTCCTGCACAATACCTGCGCTACCGATATGGGCATTTACAGCGCCAATAAAACCTATATTTATTAGTAGAAAGATTATTAACTTTTTAAAATTCATTGCTTTTTCATTCATCTGTTCAAAAATCTCTTAAACTGTTAGCGTTGTACTTTTTGCATCCATTTACCCCAGGCAAGGCCGATACGTGTGGAAATAAGTCCTAGCAATAAGGCTATTCCTAAGCCAATTGCCCAGTCGCCCATACCTTTCGTAATATTCCAATCGGCAAACTTGTAGCGGTACTCCCAGGTAGGCTCATTTGGATAAGACCATGAACTGCTGCCCCAGAACCAGCTACGCGCTAATGGAGATTCCAGTATAAAGTTTCCGAATGGGTAGTGGATAATAAAGAAGATAAAAACAAAAGCAAAGCCCAGGATTAAACTCAACCACCAGTCATTTTTAGATGAGAATTTTGCTCTTAACCAATCTAAACCTAGTGCAGGGAAAACCAGCAATACAGGAAAGCCTAAAGTCTGGTAAGTAGTAATTCTATTATAAACAGGACCCAATAAAGGTTCAGCAGGTAATAATCTCAATGTGGCATTTACCGCCCAATGAAATACCATAAAAGTAATGGCAATATAGGTAGCTCCCCATTTCATACCTGAGCCACGGGCAGTAGCTAACAAGAAAAGCGGAAATGCCGCAGAAGCAATTTTATAAAAATCAGCATTGTGCATGCCCCAACGATCTAAGAATTCGGCAAGCATGGTGAATACTGTAGTTATCAGAAATCCAGCTGCTAAAACAAACATCCATTGCAAGCGTTTTGAGCGAATCGCATTTTGTTGCTCAGATAAATAAGCAATTTTCTCTTTTCGATTGAACATAGCCGATACGGATACCATAGCCCCCACTTGCACACCCATTAAGCCTAATAAAAGCACTGTATGGGGTGGTGAGAAAATCTGTACATCTAGGCCATAAGTATTATGCCACCAGTCGTCAAAAGGGGCAGAGGTAATGGCAGCCATACCTCCCCAGATGCAGAAGAGTCCGCCTAAAGAACTATAAAAAATTCCCCAGAAATGAACCATCTTCCTTTTTTCTATGAGACTTCCCCAGAAAGAAGTTCTCAATACCTGATACCCCGAAAAAAGTCCTGCGGTTGCGGCGCCTACATATACTACTACGTGCGGAGCAGAAAAGAGCCCGTCACGACCGATGCTCATATGCCAGGCAATATCCCATAAAATGCCCAAAATAACCAGCATAGAGGCAATAACACTTACATAAACATAGAGCGGAATACCTAATAAGAGTTCTTGTATGGACGAGTGCGTTTTTTTGTCAGTAAGCGAATGATTAACTGTTGATTCCATTGAATAAAGTGTGTTTTTCTGAAAAGACAA
>CBIHRH010000715.1:0-3044 GCA_966212365.1 uncultured Emticicia sp.
ATAAAGTAAGTAAAGTAGCATTCTTAGGAGTGCTACTCTTAAATTTCACAGCACAAGCCCAATGGAAAGATCTTTTCAATGGAACAGATTTGAAAGGTTGGGTTAAACGCAATGGGAATGCTGAGTATAAAATCGAGAACAAAACCATCATTGGTGTTTCTCGTCTGAATACGCCTAATACATTTCTTTGCACTGAGACATTGTACGGAGATTTTGTGCTGGAAATGGATGTGAAAGTGGATATAGGGCTTAACTCTGGTATCCAGATTCGTAGCATCAGCGACCCGGGTATCATGAATGGAAGAGTGCATGGTTATCAGGTTGAGATAGACCCGGCTGCACGTGCCTGGAGTGGAGGTATCTATGACGAGGCAAGAAATGGCTGGTTATATCCACTTTCGGTGAATCCGGAGGGACAAAAAGCTTTCAGAAACGGACAATGGAATAAATATCATATCGAAGCTATTGGCAATACTCTCAAAACCTGGATAAATGGGATTCCATGTGCCAATGTGCTTGATTCACAGACAGCCAAAGGTTTGATTGCCTTGCAGGTTCATCAAATTAAAAAGCCAGAGCAGGAAGGCTTGACCGTGCAATGGAAGAATATCAGAATTGCCACTGAAAACTTAAAAGAGGTAGTCTGGAAAAGCGAAGCAGCATCGGAGATAAGCTATCTTGTTAATCAACTCTCTGAAAATGAAATCAGAAAAGGTTGGAGGTTATTGTGGGATGGTAAAACCTCAGCAGGTTGGAAACTGGCCAACGGCAATTCTTTTCCAAAAGCGGGTTGGGCTATAGAAGATGGAGTTTTGAAAGTAATGGGTTCTAAAAAAGACAGCGTTCGCAAAGGTGGTGATATAGAAACCATACAGGAGTTTTCAGATTTTGAACTAGAATTAGAGTTTAAACTCACTACCGGAGCTAATAGTGGCGTGAAATATTTTGTGGTAGATGACCCGAAGAAAAAGGAAGGCACGGGCGCAGGCCCTGAATTTCAGCTATTAGATGATAATGTGCATCCTGATGCCAAAGCAGGAATAAATGGCAATAGAACAACGGCTTCCTTATACGACCTGATAACGTCTGAAAACCTTTCAGAGGGAAGTAATGAGAAAAGAATTAATCCACCGGGCAAATGGAATAAATTAAGGATTGTTTCTAAAAACGGGCATGTTGAGCATTGGCTGAATAATCTGAAAATGGTAGAATATGACCGTTATTCGCAGATATTCCGTAATCTGGTGGCTAAGAGTAAATATGTTACTTATCCAAACTTTGCACAGGCTCATGCCGGACATATTTTGTTTCAGGATCACGGTGATGAAGTACATTTCAGAAGTATAAAAATAAGAGAATTATAAGTTGACACTCCATCAACAAACCCCTAAAAATTAACCCCAACCATGAATAGACGGACATTTGTACATACAGGTTTTCTTTCGGTTTGTTCAGTACCTTTTCTAACAATTAATGCTCACCCTACAAAAATTGAGAGCAAACCGACCTGGCTACTGGAATGGATAAAGATTCACGACCAACAGCTTCCGGGTTTTAAATCGACTAAGGTTACCGATTCTAAAAACAAGTATTTCGGAGGATATATGGACGGCGTAGAAATACCGAATCCGCATTCGACCAGTGGTTTTGTAATGAAAGCTTGTATGTTAATGTCCTGTCCTGAATCAGCTTATTATCAGTCAAAAGATGTTTTGCGTGAAGTAGAAGAAGCAGCCAATGCCATGCTGAAATTTCAGCATGCAGATGGTACGATTGATTTATTGGCTACTAATTTCCACTCAACACCTGATACGGCCTTCGTCCTGGAGAATATAGTTCCGGCCTATAAATTTCTCAGGCAATCTCAGACCAAAGGGTCAGATAAAGCATTGAATTCACTACAAAGTTTTTTGAAAAATGCAGGTGAAGCGTTAATTGTCGGGGGTATTCATACCCCTAACCACCGTTGGGTAGTCTCGGCGGCGCTCACCAAGTTAAATGAATTATTTCCTGACAAACTCTATACTGATCGGATTAACCAATGGTTAGCCGAACATATAGACCTTGACCCTGACGGACAATACACTGAAAAAAGCACGAATAGTTATTCTCCAATCGTCAATCGCTCGTTGATAATCATGGCGAGGGGCCTCAATAAACCTGAATTATTAGACGCTGTTCTAAAGAATTTAGAAATGACACTTTACTATGTTCATCCAAACGGTGAAGTGGTGACTGAGGCCTCAAATCGCCAGGATAAAGGCACGATTGGCAATATGTCTAAATATTATTATTGCTATCGTTTCATGTCGATTCAGAAAAACAATGGCGAAATGGCAGCCATGTGCCGACAAATCGAAAAAACGAGCACCAAAAACGAATTGGCAGGTTATCTCGACTATTTTTTAGAAGACCCTTCGCTATGGAAAGACCTACCGGCTGATAAACCGCTGCCAACCAGTTATGCCAAAGCATTTCCGTATTCAGGTGTAGTCAGAATCAGAAGAGGGAATTGGGATTCTACCATCTTGTCTAACAATCCCGGGTGGCTTACTTTTCATAAAGGTAATGCTGTTTTGCAAGCCATGCGTGTAGCGGCTTCGTTCTTTGGCAAAGGTCAGTTTCAGTCTGAAAAAATAGAAAAAGAGGGAAATACATGGGTCTTAAAAAACCATCTGGAAGGCCCTTATTACCAACCATTAGATAAAGACAAAATTTCTCCTGATGGAGATTTAGATAAAATGCCCCGAGCACTTCGGAAACAAAGCGAAATTCAGAAACTGGATACCTTGGTAAAAATTCAGGAGGCCAGTAATGGCATAGAAGTAGAAATCGATATGGCAGGAACGGATGGTGTTCCTGTCTCACTTGAATTGATTTTCAGACCAGGAGGTACATTTGCAGGCGTTACCAATCATCCTACAATTCCGAAAGCCTATCTTTTCTCAGGACAAAATGGGTCTTATTCTGTTGGAAGTGATACACTCAATTTTTCATCGGGTAGAATCGAACATAAGAACATTCAGTTGCGAGGGGCTTTACCT
>CBIHRH010000716.1:0-3041 GCA_966212365.1 uncultured Emticicia sp.
GAGAAATCAATTTCACCACATGCCATATACCTCCAATCCTGACTTACCAACCATAAAGCTACCCTTTGAATGGAACGGAACTCCTATCACTGATAATGGAAGATTTGTGAATTACGAATTTCCGTTCGTTGATTCATTCAGAGACGTATTAAGATGGCAGTTCACAAGAAACCCGCAAAAATCAGAGAAAAAAACAGATAAATGGCGTGCAGAGGTCTTACAAAATCAGGGCTTCCTTGATTCAAAAAAAGATTGTATTGTGTGGCTAGGGCATGCCTCTTTCTTTATCCGATTGGCAGGTATTACTATGCTGATAGACCCTGTGCTCTTTAACGTTTCGCTAATAAAACGTCAATCAGCATTACCTGTTCCGGCAGAGGATTTGCGTAATCTTGATTATATATTGGTTTCGCATGACCACAGAGACCATTGTGATGAAAAAAGCCTACAATTATTAGCTAAGAATAATCCTGATACTACTTATCTGACTGGCTTAGGCGTAGATTCTCTTATTAAAACATTTACTCATAGCAACAAGATTCAGGCAGCTGGCTGGTATCAGCAATATAAAACTGACGATATCATAAAAATCTATTATGTGCCTTCAAGACATTGGGGAAGACGTTTTCTGACAGATACTAATGTTCGCTTATGGGGAGGATATGTCATTCAGGGAGCGGGTAAGACTATATATTTTAGTGGAGATTCAGGGTATGGAGGTCATTTTGAAGATGTTGGCAAAATATTCCCGAGTATTGATTATGCTATCATTGGGGTAGGCGCTTATAAACCTGAGTTCTTTATGGGACAAAGCCATGTTTCACCGACCAATGCTGTAAAAGCCTTTCATGATATGCATGCCAAGGTGATGATACCGATGCACTATGGTACTTTTGATTTATCTGACGAACCTATGGGAGACCCTTTGAGAGTACTCCATAAATTGGAAGACCAGGGCGAAATTAAAGGTGATTTAAAAGCCTTGAAAGTAGGAGAGGTGCTAACCCCCTGACCCCTAAAGAGGAGTGAAGACCAAGTTGAGAGATTAGCGTCTGTAAGCTATTAAGATTCGGTTACCTGGTATTGAACTTTATTCGCATCCAAAAATTTCAGAATCGTTTCTACGTGCACACCCATGCCAACATTAATAAACTGATGTTCGGTGATTTCTTTATTATCAATTACAACTTTTGGAGAAAAGCCTAAGGCTAAGTGAGCTGTCCGGCTTTGAATAGCCCATATATTACCTGCCGTATCAAATATAGGTCCACCACTTTGTCCACGAAATCCTGGAGTAGAGGTTTCAATAAATTTTACTTCATATTGACTATTGTTGGAATTAGGCTGTAAAACCTCTCTGGTAAATATTCCATCAATCGGGAAACGAGGAATTGGTAAGGCAGTAGGAGCAATCTGAAAAGAATTGTTCTTTTCATTAAAAGTAGCCTTTACTTCATGAAAAGGATACCCTAATTTACAAAGACTTGTTCCAATGGCTAAGTTTTCCGGTTTTTTGAACACGGGATATTGCAGACAGAATTGCGGATTATAATTAGTAAGCTTACCAATAGAGATATCATTTTCGGTTAACAGATTGATATTATCGATTCCATGCATATCAGCACCCCACCAATAAGAATAAGTTTTTATCCATTTTGGATTATATTTTACCTTATCCAGCCTTTTCTTTCTATCGTGAGTTGATAAGTACTTGTTATTTTCTATCTCACTTACTTCCAGATTATACTGATTTATTTCTGCTGTATCTCGCTGATGTGTCAGCATCGTATCAAATATATGGGCAGCGGTTACAATCCAGCCATCAGCATTTACTATGACAAATGAACCAACACTGCACTCAACAACCCCATCAAAACGTACGATTGAAATAAGAATGGGCTGTGTAAAATTACTGGCGATTTGATAGGCTTTGGCAAACATCAGATGAATATTTGAGAAATTTCAGGTATAAATAAAGCCCTCGAATTTCTCCGAGGGCTTCTTTGTATGTTCTAAGCATTTGATTACATCATGCCGCCCATTCCACCACCGTGGCCATGACCACCCATGTCTGGAGCTTTTTCTTCAGGAATATCAGAAACTACAGCTTCTGTAGTTAATAATAGACCTGCGATTGAAGCAGCGTTTTCTAATGCTAAACGAGTTACTTTAGTTGGGTCGATGATACCCGCAGCCAACATATCTTCATATTTGTCTTCGCGAGCATTATAACCGAACGAACCTTCGCCACCTTTAACGGCTTGTACAATTACTGAACCTTCGCCACCTGCATTGGCAACGATTGTACGTAATGGAGCTTCGATAGCAGATTTGATGATAGCGATACCAGTTGTTTCGTCACCGTTAGCACCTTTTAGGCCTTCTAAAGCTTTTTGTGCACGGATTAACGCTACACCACCACCAGATACGATACCTTCTTCAACCGCAGCGCGTGTTGCATGAAGGGCGTCATCAACGCGGTCTTTTTTCTCTTTCATTTCTACTTCTGTGGCAGCACCGATATAGATGATAGCTACACCACCTGACAATTTAGCCAGACGTTCTTGTAGTTTCTCACGGTCGTAATCAGATGTAGTTGATTCGATTTGAGCTTTGATTTGATTTACACGACCTGTGATTTGTTCCTGATCACCAGCACCATTTACGATGGTTGTGTTATCTTTATCAATAATGATTTTATCGCAATGTCCTAAGTAAGATAGGTCAGCGTTTTCTAATTTAAATCCACGCTCTTCAGCAATTACAGTACCGCCAGTTAAGATAGCGATATCTTCTAACATTGCTTTACGACGATCACCGAAACCTGGAGCTTTTACCGCACAGATTTTCAATGCACCACGGATTTTGTTAACTACCAATGTAGCAAGAGCCTCACCATCAACATCTTCAGAGATGATTAACAACGGACGACCGGTTTGTGCTACACCTTCCAATACAGGAAGCAACTCTTTCATTGAAGAGATTTTTTTCTCAGAGATTAAGATGAAAGGTTTTTCTAATTCAACTTCCATTTTCTCTGG
>CBIHRH010000717.1:0-3034 GCA_966212365.1 uncultured Emticicia sp.
ATCTGAATCCGGTCGTTCAAAAAACTGTTCCGAAGCCTGCTCCAAAAGAAACGCCTAAAAAAGATTTGCCAAAAATTGAACCTCCGAAGGTTGAGACTCCTGCGGTTGACTCTAATGCTGTTGTAGTTCCTAAAGAGGAATCTACACCAGTAAAGATAGAAGAAAATAAATTCAGGTTAAATAAGGTGTATTTCAATATCGGTGAATCTGGTTTGCTATCAGAATCCTATGAGCAATTGAATGGTTTACTAAAAATGATGAAAGATAGCCCAACCATGAATATTATTATTGAAGGACATACGGATAATATCGGCGACCCTACACAAAACAAACGCTTATCACTAGAACGTGCGTTTAATGTACGTGAATACCTCATTAAGAAAGGTATTGCAGGCAAGCGAATACAATTTAAAGGCTATGGCGATACCAAACCAATTGCGGATAATAATACAGAGGAGGGTAAAAAATTGAATAGAAGAGTGGAGTTTGTGATTTTGAATCCTTGATTTGTTTTTTTACCTTTGGTTACACCAAGTTTTGCGCGGAGGTATACAAAATGCAGCTAAAAATACTCTGTGTTACCCCGTGCAAAACTTTGAGAAACCCAGTGGTTTTAAACTCCTTTAAAAGCATTTTCAAAACCTAATACTCTCAATTATATCGCTGGCAATCATGGCAGTAGTGCCTTTCAGTTGTGCAGCCCTATCTCCGGCCAGACCATGTTCATACACTCCTAAGATAGCGGCTTCTTCTGCCGTATAGCCTTGCGCTAAAAGTGCTAATATCATTCCTGTCAGAACATCTCCGCTACCACCTTTGGCCATACCTGCATTTCCCGTTGAATTAAAACGGATTGTACCATCCGTTAATGCCACAGCCGTGAAAGCCCCTTTCAAACAAACTATGCATTGATGCTTTGTGGCAAATTGGCTTAGAATCTCTAATTTCTGATAATCATTCTCCCATTTCTTGCCAATTAACCGTTGAAACTCTTTTGGGTGAGGGGTCAATATAGCCAATTTAGGTATTAGTTTTAAAAGCTTTTTATCAGAGGCAATAATATTTAGCGCATCTGCATCTATTACAATGGGTACTTCAGTTTTTTTCAAAAGCTTTTCAACTAACCCAACGGTTTCGGGCTTTGTGCCGATACCACAACCAATGCCTATAGCCTGATAACTATCTAGCTCTGGTAATTCTTCGAGATAATCAACACTTTTATTTGACAGGTACATAGCTTCAGGAATGGCTGTTTGAAGTATTTCATAACCACATTTGGGTGCATATACCGTTATTTTACCTACACCTGAGCGTAAACAGGCTTTTGAAGAAAGTACAGCAGCACCAATCATTCCATAACTACCTGCTATCATTAAAGCATGCCCAAAGTTTCCTTTATTGGCAAATCTGCTACGTGGTTTTATTAAAGCTTTTGCAGTTTCACTATCGGTATATGAATATTGGCTTTTTAATCTTTGAATAAATCCTTCATGGAGACCTATATTTACGATTATCCAATTGCCTGCAAATTCAGCATTCTGAGGTAAGACAAAAGCTAATTTAGGTGACTGAAACGTAATAGTATAAGCAGCTTTAACTATAATATCGTTTTTGTCATTTAAAGAATCTGCAAATAAACCAGTAGGAACGTCAACTGCCACAATTTCAGCCTTTGAATCATTCAGTTTTTTAACTACTGATTTTATTAAGTCATCTAAAGGTCTTGAAAGCCCGGCTCCTAATATCGCATCAATTATTAAATCATTGGGTTGGAAATTGGGGATTTCATCAATATTATTAATCCATGTTGGGTGAATTTTGTTTTTTAATCTTTCATGATTAATCTGAAAGTTGCTTGATTGTTTAGGTGTATAATTTATAACAAACACTTCTAATTCATAGCCTAAAGCATATAACATGCGAGCAATAGCTAGCCCATCACCACCATTATCTCCTAATCCACAGATGATTGTCAGTTTTTTATAAGAGACAGCAAAATGCTGAATAAAATTACTTACGAAAGCCCTTGAGGCACGCTCCATCAAGTCAATAGAAGCAATTGGCTCATGGGCAATGGTATATTCATCAGCTTCTTTTATCTCCGATATATAATTACCTTGTTGTGTCTGCTTTCTTGTTAATAAAATTTTCATCAAATTTGTAGATAAATAATTGAGTGAATGAGTATAGTGAATAATTTTATCTAATTAACAAGGAATAATTTAGAAATTGTTTTAATAGTTTTATAATTCTTGTTAAAGCAATCAATAATTTACTAAACCACTCATTCACTCAGTAAGTTTTTAACCTAATCATACAGTAAATATGTCAGAATTTATTAGCGGCATTCAACAGGTGGGGATTGGCGTAAGAGATGCAGCGAAGGCCTTCAATTGGTATAATAAAATATTGGGGCTAAACGTCCCGTTGTTTGATGATGTGGCAGAAGCCAAACTCATGACTCCACACACCAATGGCATTATCAGACAGCGCCGTGCTATACTTGCCCTGAATATGGCAGGTGGTGGCGGTGCCGAAATCTGGCAATCAAATCGTCCGGAACCTTTGGCTCCTGATTTCACCCCAGAATTAGGCGATTATGGCATCTTTGCACTCAAAATTAAATCTTTAGATGTTAAGCAGTTTGCTGAAAGACAAACGTTAAAGATAGAAACCTCGCCAGAGAATAAAAATCATAGCTGGCTGCAGGACCCTTATGGCAATCAATTACAGATTGTATCAGATAATTCCTGGTTCAAGCCAAATGGAAGCCTGACAGGAGGAGTAGTGGGTGTGATAATAGGTGTGAGCGATATTGACAAAGCTTTGAAGCTTTATAAAGACACCTTAGGTATCAATGAAGTAGCCTATGATAAAAGCGGAAAATTTGAAGATTTTACTACTTTGGGTAAAGGCGATTTGAAATTCAGAAGAGTATTGCTGCGCAAGACCATGAAAGAGAATGGAGCATTCAGCCGCTTGCTTGGCAATGTTGAGGTAGAATTAGTGCAGAATTTAGATGCCAACGCAAAGC
>CBIHRH010000718.1:0-3034 GCA_966212365.1 uncultured Emticicia sp.
AGTTCTTTCTCCAATCGCTTGATAGTTTGAGATGGTGTTTCTTTATTTATAAATAAAAAACGAGTTACACTAAATTAGTGTAACTCGTTTCTCTTTGTATTTCGGACGGGAATCGAACCCGTATGGGTTTACGACTCAAAAGTCCCTTTATATTATTTATTACTGATTAAATCACAAAGAATCCTTTCAGATTCGCTTAATATCAAGTCTCTGTCTTTGCCGTCTTTTTCTCCGGTGCTCAACTTGTTAACAGCACTTCTGTGTTTTTCGTTTTCATCTCTTTCCTGTTTACGTTTCGCCTCGTTTAAAGACACCACTGTGATGTCTTTTGTCTTACGATACTCAGCCAGATCTTCTACCAATTGTTTCATGGCAGGGTCAGAATTCAAACGCTCATTGTATTTTTCCTGCAACTTAGCTATAACTCTCTCGTTGATGATATTAGTTTTTTCGTAAGTTGAAGTATTAATCTGGTCGAATGGTAAAGCTGTCGGTTGAGAGCTTTCTCCCATTTCTTCCGGATCAAAAGGACTTGGAAGAACAATATCTGCCGATACACCTTTGCGTTGCGTACTATTACCAGTTACACGATAGAATTTCTCGGTTGTCAGTTTCAATTGACCATATTTTTCTTTCTGATCGAAGCCTACATTGGCAGAAGCCTTTTTATCCGTAGAGGCCGTACGAGGTGACAACAAGAACTGGTCTAAGTCAACCAATTGTTGCACAGTACCCTTACCGAAAGATTTCTCACCGACAATCAAACCACGTTTATAATCCTGAATAGCACCCGCAAAAATCTCTGATGCCGAAGCACTAAAACGGTTTTGAAGAATTACCAATGGGCCATTATATACCAACTCAGGGTCAGTATCGCTTTCCACATCTACTCCACCATTATTATCACGGCGTTGTACTACAGGACCTTTGGTAATAAATAAGCCTGTCAGGTTAATTGCCTCTGTTAGCGAACCACCACCATTATTTCTCAAATCAATCACCACACCCTCTACACCTTTGGCTTTAAATTCGTCCAGGAATCTTTTCACGTCTTTCGTTGTACTTTGGAAATCACCACCTTTACGTGCATCTTCAAAGTCACGGTAGAACATCGGAATATCTATTACGCCCAGTTTATATTCTTTGCCATTGTGTTTAACGGGCACAACTTCACCTTTGGCAACAGCTTCTTCCAGTTTTACTTTTTCGCGAACCAATCTTAACTCTTTAGTCGCTGAACCGGCAGGTGCATCACCCGGTAATAAGCGAATACGTACGACTGTTCCTTTAGTACCTCTGATTAGCTTCACGGCATCATCTGTCAGCCAGCCCACAATATCCTGCCATACGCCGTTATCACCTTGTGCTACTGCCACAATACGGTCATTTTTCACGGCTTTGCCATCTTTAAACAATGGTCCACCCGGAATCACCTCTGCAATAGTAACATAATCACCTTCGTTTTTCAAAGAAGCACCGATACCTTCTACAGACTGGCTCATTTCAATATTAAATTGTGCCGCCGTGCTCGGAATCATATAATTGGTATGAGGATCAATACTTTCAGAGAATGAGTTCATGAAAGACTGGAATACATCTTCCGAACGCCATTTAGCAATTCTCGACTCCCAACGTTTATAACGGTCTTTCAAGGTAGCCGTAATAGCGCTATCTTTACTTCCGCTCAATTTCAGATCCAATACCTGGCTTTTTACAATTTTATGCCATATATCATCCAGTTCTCCTTCTGATGTTGCCCACGGAGCTTTGTCTCTGTCGGTATCGAAAGTTTCATCATTTGAAAAATCAAAAGGCTTGTCAAGTAAAGTCATGATTTTATCATAACGATCTTTGTATCTCTTTCTGAAAAGATTGAACACTTCAAAAGGAGCCGTCAAATCACCCTCCAATAAATCTTCGTCGATACCATAGCGGTATTTTTCAAAAGATTCAACATCGGCTTTTGTAAAATAAGAATGCCCCCCGTCTACATCTTTGAGGAAATTATCCCACACTTTTGAGGAAAAATTATCATCCAGTTTGAATTTCTGATAGTGATGATAACTCAAAAACTGTGTAGCAAACTGCTCTACCTGCTCTTGCGTGCGGGTAGGGGTTAACTCCTTATAGCCATAAGTTGGAGCGGTAGACACCTTGGTATTCTGAGCCTTATTCTCAAAGCACCCGAAAAGCCCTGTCAGGGTGAATAGGACTAATATTTTTTTCATAATTTCTAGCATAATAACCCCACCCCCTAAAGGAGAGTTTTGATTTAAAATATGACAACTCTGTTAAATTGTATGCCTTAAAAAGCTAATTGTAAGTGAATTACTAAATTGTTAACAATTATCAAACCGATATAGTTGCCTATTTTATAATCTCTATCCTACAATGCTTGTACTATTATTTTACGATATCTATCAACTCCAGGTCAAAAATCAATACCTGATTCGGGCCGATGCTTGGCGGGCCTTGCGGACCATAAGCTAAGTTTGCCGGAATAAATACTTTCCATTTTGAGCCAACCGGCATTATCTGCAATATTTCCTGCCAACCTGTAATCACCTGTGTAACACCAAACTCTGCAGGTTCGCCTCTTTGTACAGAACTATCAAAAATTGTTCCATCAATCGTTGTTCCATGATAGTGTACTCTTACTTTATCAGTTGATACTGGTTTCGCTCCTGTTCCTTCCTTTACCACCTGATATTGTAAGCCACTTGAAAGTGTTATGATTCCAGCTTTTGTTTTATTTGTAGCTAAAAATGCGTCTCCGGCTTTTTGGTTAGCAGTTGCTTTCTTCATTGATTCATTCTGAAAATAGCCTTGTATATAAGCATTGGCTGCGCCTGGCTCTAAAGCTGTTTGCTTGCCGCTCAATATATCATTAATTGCACTCGCCAATAAATCTGTATTACATTTGATATTTTGTTGTTTCAGATTGGCCCCAATATTCATCCCGATAGCATAGCTTAATGAATCTAATGTATTTTTCATCGGGCCACTTGTATTTGCCGCAACTGATTTAGGAGCT
>CBIHRH010000719.1:0-3029 GCA_966212365.1 uncultured Emticicia sp.
ATTATCAGAATGCAGAATTATTGCTTAATGAACTGATTAAACACAACCGTCAGTTTCAGTTTATGCCTTATCCGAATCGTTCACACGGTATTTATGAAGGAGAAGGAACAAGAGCGCATTTAAATACTTTATTCACTAATTACCTGAAACAATATTGCCCACCGGGAGCGAAGTAAGCTCATTCATGTAGAACAAGATTTTAATAAACGTATAGGCCTGAGAGCATTGCTTTCAGGCCTATACGTTTATATAATGTCCGTTAGATAAAATTAACCCCAGAGAATAATGATAGCGCATTATTATTTGTAATTTTAGCATTATTACAGACTACCCAACACCAGAATTATATTAGCTATGGCAACGCCTAAAACGAATCGTATTGAATCAGTTGATTTATTAAAAGGTATTGTAATGGTAATTATGGCAATTGACCATACCAGAGATTATTTCCATCAATCAGCTGACATGTTTGATTTAACAGACCCTACCCATGCTACTATTCCCATTTATTTCAGCCGATGGATTACACATTTATGTGCACCAACTTTTAGTTTCCTGGCGGGTATTTCTGCTTTTATGGTAGGAAGAAGAAAATCTAAAAACGAATTATCCGTGTTTCTTATCAAGAGGGGCTTATGGCTGGTTTTCATAGAACTAACCGTCATTAGCTTTGCCTGGTACTTCGATATTCAGTTCAGAAACATTGATATGGCCGTTATCTGGTGCCTGGGTATTAGCATGATTTTTCTGGCAGCAGTTATTCATTTGCCCCGGAATCTGATCTTAATTTTTTCTTGCGCACTTATCTTCGGGCATGATGCTTTCGATACAGTTCATTTTAAAGACAATCTATTATGGAGTATCTTGCATGAATTTGGTAGTTTCAAAATCTCAGAAACCCGTCAGCTAAACATCTTTTATCCGATTATTCCATGGATAGGTGTAATGGCACTTGGCTATTATTTTGGCAATTTTTACAGTCAGGCATTTGATGCCCGGAAGCGGAAAGATTTATTCAATAAAATAGGTATAGGGGCAATTGCATTATTTGTGAGCATACGATGGACAAATATCTACGGTGATCCTTCGATCTGGCATGAATATGCCACTACCACACAAACGATTATGTCATTTCTGAATGTTACTAAGTATCCCCCTTCGCTTCTATATTTATTAGTAACCTTGGGTATTGCATTGATATTTTTAGCCAATACAGAAAACATATCTGGAAAAATAGTTCAGTTCTTCACAACCTTTGGTCGGGTTCCTTTCTTTTATTATATTCTCCATTTATACATCATACATATTTTCGGAATGATTTTAGCCGAAGTAAGTGGCTATGACTGGGAAATGATGATACAAACCTCACCTGAGTTTAACTTAAGGGGCTTCGGCTATAATCTGGGAATCGTCTATCTAATCTGGGCGGGTATTGTTTTATTACTTTACCCGCTTTGCAAAAAATTTGATGCCTATAAGCAAAGCCATAAAGAGAAATGGTGGCTGAGCTACCTGTAGATAATGTGGTCAGAAAAGATAATATCAATATCTATATTTTGCCCCTTGAAGGTCAAAAATCAATATTTCTTTGCCATCAGGCTTTTTAAGTACAATCTTATCACGCTCTGCAGGATTCACTCTTTGAATGATTTGAGAATCTTTAGGTAAATAGAAGTTTGTTAACTGCGCATCAACTACTGAATATTGAGGAGTGCCTTGTCCACCCGGCATTGGGTCTTTGTAAGAGCAATAAATCACGGTATCCCCTTTGGCGTAAAGGCTTTGAATCTTGTTAGCTGATAATATATAAGGATTCTGTTGTCGAGGCTCAGCAAAACTCATAAAATAACGAGGTGGATTATCCTGCCAGATGTTTTGGATGATTCCGCCTATTAAATAAAGTTGTATGGCCAACAGTAAAAAAAGAGCATACTTAATATTTGATTGCATCTGCCATATTTGCTTGATTAATAAAGCTGTCAGAATAATTCCAAACGTATAAGAATAACCAATGTATCGGGGAATAATTCTGAATGTATTACCATCCTGTAAGGAGAAAAGAATCAGAAATACAAAAGGCAGAACGACTAGTAAAAGCAGAAAAACAAATAAAGGATTATCTGGCTTTTTGAAGTTCTTAGCTACGTAATTCAGCAGGACACCAATTAAAACGATATTTAGGGAGAGTACCAGAAATTGAAGTTTTGCTGTAGAATAAAGCAGGAGAGAAATGGCTATTAAAGCGCTTACTGCAACTACTTTTAATCTATCCACTTGAATCCATTTAAAACAAGCAAACCCAATAATCGTACTACCGATAGCTATTATCGTATTTTTCAAACCTGATAAATGTAAATACAGTCCCTCACTGCTAATAAAAGCCGATGAAATTACATGACGTAGCTGCTTGAATATATTAGGTAAAGTAGCAACTGAAAGATATTCATCAGGAGAGGTTTTCGCAAGATAATTATAGACTTTTACACTATTTTGCACATAATCAAACAACCATTGTCCGCCCTCAGATTTCAACCAGCCAATAACACCCGCCACAGGAATCAACATTGCTAAGCTTAAGCCAACCCATACTTTTAACTGTCGAACATAAAGCAACACATATATGCCATGAATTAAGAAAAGAGGAAAAGTGGAAATATGACATAACTCACAGGCAAGCGCTGATAAGCCATAATAAACGTAGTATAGTACAGTTTTCTGCTTATTTTTTTCTCTTTTAATGATGACTAGAAATAAGTGCGTAGCCAATAATGAAAAGAAGAACAGCATGGCATAATTGCGGGCTACCTGAGAGTAATTGATATAAAATGGTGAAATAGCAGATAAAAAAGCCGCTAAAAGCGCCAGTTTCCCCGATTGAAAATGTGTTTTTACAAAGACAAAAATCAGTGCAACCGTCAGCAGATTGAATAGCAAAGAAAGTATCCGGAGATTAGCATCTTCAAGCCCGAAAAGCTTTGACCAGTAGTGAAGCGTATAAGTATATAAAGAACCGTTTCCGGTATCGACAC
>CBIHRH010000720.1:0-3019 GCA_966212365.1 uncultured Emticicia sp.
TCTCAAAATTATCACAATAACCCACACAATTAACCATTAAAACAGGCATTTGGTATTGTTGGGCAATTGTAGGATAATGTATATAAGCCTTGTCTACACCCTTTTGAGATTTGGCGACACTTGCCAGATAAACTCTGGCTCCAAGTGCATGAGCGTTTTGTGTATGACTGGCTTGTAAAGACTCATAACAGATAGCCGGAGCAACTCTAAATGTATCAGGCCATAGTAAAAGCTGTTGTTTACCTTCTGCAAAATAAGGCAACTCATCTTCATGTAATTGTTGTTTAGCGTAGGTTTGTAAGGGCTGGTTGGCTTGAAAAACCAGCATAGTAATTTCTATGCCTTTAGCAGTTCTGATAGGCATGCCAACACCAATAGTGATGCTATGATTGTCACTCATCTGCTGAAAAACAGCAAAGCGGTTGTCATCAGGTATGGTGGCTAATATTTCTGCCAGTTCTGGTTCATAGCCTGTCAATGAAAGTTCAGGAAAAAAAATAGCATCAGCCTTTTTCTCTAAAGCCTGATTAATAAAACATTGGTGATTGGCAAGATTGGCCGGAATATCACCTTTTACAGATTTTGTTTGTGCCAGACAGATTTTCATAAGGCAGGCCCCCCGATACGTCGGACCGTCCCCTAAAGGGGAGTTTACTTGTACTACAACTGTATCACGATTTTTCAAATCGTGTTTTATTCTTTGAAAATAGAAATTTTACCATTCAAAAGCAAGCAATGCTGAGTTATCTAATTTTTATTAAGGAAATAGTCTATCTGCTTTTGGGTAGAGTATATTATCTTTGTATACGTATTTTATCAACATTCGAAAGCAAACCACTCATGACTTTATTGAAACGCATACTTTTTATACAATTATTAACAATTTCTACTGCATTTGCTCACTTAGGAACGATTGTAGGTAAAATTACCGATAGCAAGACCAAACAACCCATCCGTGGAGCCAATATTGTGCTGACAGGGCTAAATCGTGGAGCGATTTCTGATGACGCCGGTTATTTTCAGATCAATAACCTCTCTCCCGCTCCCTATACTGTTGAGGTATCTTTTATGGGTTACCTGGCACAAACACAGGCAGTAATAGTAAGAGCCGACGAAGCATCAATAATCAACTTTATTCTCACGAGCACCGAAGTATCATTGGAAGAAGTAAAGGTTTCGGCTACTAACCCGCAGCATCAGCAGGTAATTTCAAATCTGGATATTAAGCTTCGCAACATCAATAATTCGCAGGAAGTACTTCGTATTATTCCCGGAGTAGTGATCGGACAGCATGCCGGAGGTGGTAAAGCAGAACAGATTTTTTTGCGAGGTTTCGACATTGACCACGGCACAGACATTCGACTAACAGTCGATGGCATGCCTATCAATATGGTTTCTCATGCTCACGGGCAAGGCTATGCCGATGCCCATTTTATTATCCCCGAATTAATCGATGGTGTTGATTTCAAAAAAGGTTTATACGATGCCGATAAGGGAAATTTCAGCACAGCAGGTTGGGCAAATTTCAGAATCAAAACAGTTTTAGACCAGAACTTTGTGAAAGCTGAGGCGGGACAATTCAATACCTACCGTCTAGTAGGCGGTGCTAGTATTTTAGGCAAAAAAGCACATGATAAAAACCAGAATGCTTATCTGGCCGGCGAATACAATTATTCTGATGCCTACTTCGATGCTCCTCAG
The DNA here is from genome assembly GCA_966212365.1 of uncultured Emticicia sp. Taxonomy (GTDB): domain Bacteria; phylum Bacteroidota; class Bacteroidia; order Cytophagales; family Spirosomataceae; genus Emticicia. The sequence continues at coordinate 1,702 of CBIHRH010000720.1, forward strand.
CATTTTAAACGTCTGAATCTGCTCGGCAAATATCACGGACACATAAGTGCTAACACAAATCTTACTTTTACGGCTTCTACCTTCTGGAGTAAATGGAATGCCTCAGGACAAATCCCTGACCGCGCAATTGCCGATGGTTCAATCGGTTTCTTTGGAGCCATTGACCCAAATGAAGGCGGAGAAACCAGCAGAACCAATCTGAATGCTCAGTTTGTAACTCTTACCAAACGTAATCACGTCTGGAAGAACCAATTCTACTACGCCAATTATAACTTTGAGCTTTACTCTAACTTCACATTCTTTTTGGAAGACCCAGAAAATGGCGACCAGATTAAGCAAAAAGAAGCACGTAACCTATGGGGATATAACAGCAATTATTCCATTGCACATGGTATCGGCCAAAAACAGGCGACCTTTAATATCGGAGTAAATTATCGCCATGATTTAACGAATGATTCAGAATTATCACACACCAAAAATCGTTCAGAATTATTAGAAGCCATTAAATCGGGAGATATCAACGAAGCAAACCTCGGTATTTATGCCGACGAAAATATTCAACTGAGTAATAAGCTTTCGGCAAACGTAGGTATTCGTTTTGATTATTTTCATAACCAATACCTTGACCATCTGCAAGCCAACACGAAAAGCAAGACGCAGGCTTCTATATTATCGCCCAAGTTGAATTTGTATTATACACAGAATAGTAAACTACAATTTTATCTCAATCTGGGCAAAGGATTCCATTCTAACGATACCCGTGTGGTGGTTGCACAAAATGGTTTAGACATTCTGCCTCCTGCCTATGGTGCCGACTTTGGTAGCAACTGGAAGCCTTTTGCAAAACTGCTTATCAATGCTGCATACTGGTACTTATGGTTGCAACAGGAATTTGTTTACGTGGGTGATGCGGGTGTCATAGAACCATCCGGTCAGTCGGTCAGAGGTGGATTTGATGTATCAGTGCGTTATCAATTGACCAAAAATCTATTTGCAGATTTTGATGCTAACTGGGCCAAGCCTCGCGCGGTAGGTGAAGCCGAAGGGCAAAACTTCCTGCCATTGGCTGTAGAATTTACAAGTATTGGTGGCCTAACGCTAAAAAATAAAAATGGCTTTAGCGGAAGTTTGCGTTATCGATACGTGGGCGACCGTCCGGCTAACGAAGATGGTAGCATTGTAGCCAAAGGTTATTTCGTAACAGACGCTTTGTTGACTTATACCAAAAACCGTTACATTTTAGGCCTAAACATTCAGAACTTATTTAATACCCGTTGGAAAGAAACCCAGTTTGCTACTGAAAGCCGTCTGAAAGATG
>CBIHRH010000721.1:0-3009 GCA_966212365.1 uncultured Emticicia sp.
TTGGTAGTGTTGGATACCAAAAAGGCAGAAATCAAGGAAACCTATCAGAATATTGGGAGTGGTGGGAAGGCTGTTAGCCTGAAACAAATAGCTTTTGCGCGAGACAGTATTTTTGTCAACACAACCGAGGGCATATTAGGCGCAAAGTTTGCCGTTAACATCAATCTACAATTTTATGGTAACTGGAAACCCATTTCAGACAATCAACTCTTCCAACCCAAACAATATCCGCAGGACCCTCTTGTCAGGAATCCACTAGAAATAGAAACTGATGCTGAAGGTAAAGTCTGGGTTGCGGATGATGGAAATGGATTAATTAGTAATTGGGAAAGCTCCTTCAAAAATTATGCACCTACCGGCCCTAAAGGAGAGATTGACGAGTTGTTTTATCTCGAATCAAAAATATACGCTAAGGGAACGACAGGGAATGTATTTGCAAATAACGAGTGGCAGACTATTGCATTGAATCAGCTTCCGTCGTACTCAAAAGATGTGATAGATAATCTGGGTTTTCGCTGGCAGATTGTTTCTAATGGTGTTCGGGTAACAGATGATGCAACAAAACAAACACGCTTGTATACTATTGGGAAAAACTCTGGTAATCTGCCAAGCACTATTGTTAACACCATTGCCATAGATAGAGAGGGCACTATCTGGATAGGTACAAATGATGGTATTGCGGCTGTGATTCCGGCAAGGGATATTTTTACAAGAGTGGTAGATGCCTATACACCGTTTAATAGCCAGGGGAGAAGAATATTGTTACAGGAAACTGTAAAAAAAATAGTGGTAGATGGAGGGAATAGAAAATGGATTGGAACAAACAACGGACTAAATCTATTTGTGCCTACAGTTGATGAATTGACACAGAATTTTACAGAAAGTAATAGTCCGTTGCCAACTAATGAAATCACAGATTTGACTTTGGATGTAGTGAGCGGAGAGATTTTTGTATTGACCCCTAAAGGCTTACTTTCTTACCAAAGCGATGCCTCGGAGCCTAAAGAAGATTTGAGTGGTGTAAAAATATTCCCGAATCCTATTCGCCCTGATTATCAGGGGGTGATGACTATTTCGGGGTTGAGAGATAATAGCGCCATTAAAATAACCGATGCCTCTGGTAGACTGATTTATGAAACGAAGTCTAATGGAGGTACGGCTTCCTGGAATTTGCAAAATTCAACAGAAAGCCGTTCAATCTCTGGTATTTATATGGTCTTTTGCATTGCCGAAGATGGTTCAGAGAGCTTTGTCGGCAAAGTGGCTATTGTTAAATAACTACTCTACTTTCTTGAGCGTTACATAAAAATTCTCATCTAACTTCAAGCCTTTTGCCTCTTTCTTCAATGCCTTCCAACCTGTAGTCGGATAAATGAAATCCATTTTCTCTCCGTTGATAGAAACCTTTACTGGCATATCAAAACCATCAACACAATTGGCCCAATGGTAAGTAAATTTACCGTCTTCAACCTTATATTCTAAAACCGGAATACGAATATCTCTTAAATACTGGTCGAATACCTTACTTAAATCTTTACCACTAGTCTTTGATACATAATCTTCTATTTGCTTGCTTACAACAGTCTGGTGGTAGAAAGTTTTATTCAATCCTCTTAACACCTGTCTCCAGCGCTCATCATCATTCACAATCTGGCGCATGGTGTGCAACATATTGCCACCTTTATAATACATATCACCCGAGCCACCATGATTGACATTATATATACCGATTATCGGGGCTTTATTCATAATATTTTTTCTGCAACCAATCACATAAGCCGCTCCGGCTTCTTTGCCGTAATAATATTCAGTAAAGAGGTTTTCAGAGTAATTGGTGAAGCTCTCATGTATCCACATATCGGCTATGTCTTTATAGGTAATATTATTGGCAAACCACTCATGGCCAGATTCGTGAACAATGATAAAATCCCATTTCATACCCCAACCTGTACCCGATAAATCTCTACCTAAATATCCATTCTGATATTTATTACCATAGGTTACGGAGCTTTGGTGTTCCATACCTAAATAGGGCACATCAACCAGTTTATAGCCGTCTTCATAGAAAGGATAAGGCCCAAACCAATGTTCAAATGCTTTGAGCATCATCGGTACTTGCTTAAACTGCGTTTTAGCTTTTTCCAGGTTTTCTGGCAATACATAATAATCCAGCGTCAGTTTGCCTTTTTCTCCGTCGTAAGTCTCATTAAAATGCTCGTAGTTGCCCACATTCATATTGATACCATAGTTGTTAATTGGATTTTTAACAAACCACTCGAAAGTCTTGGTACCGTCTGTATTATCAATCACTTTACGCAAACGGCCATTTGAAATATCTTTCAGTTTTTCGGGTACTGTTATGCTAATCAGCATACTATCACACTCATCGTACATATGGTCTTTGCAAGGCCACCAGGCACTGGCGCCCAGCCCCTGGCACGAAGTGGCTACATAATCATTGCCCTCTTTATCTTTCACCCATTGCACACCACCATCCCATGGTGGACGTTTGGCTACAATAGGATTTCCTGAATAATGCACTACAATAGATTCGTTCTTACCTTTTACCTGTTTTTTCTTTAAGGTGATCATATAGGCATTTTTGCCATCTAATTTATAAGAGAGTTCTTGTCCGTCTTGCGTTACCTTATCGACTTTAAGGGGCGGTTGCAGGTCTATCTGAATAACCTGATAAGGTTTTAATACTTCATAAAATACAGTGGTACTACCTGATAGAAACCTTTCGGGCGGATTAACTTTTGTACGGAGTTCATAATATTTTAAATCCCACCAACTTCTTTCAGGTGTGATGCTTCCACGTAAGGTATCGTCACGGCTGAATTCCGGTGTTTTTACTTGTCCGCAAGCAGTAAACAGTATAAGAGTGTTGATAAAGAGTAGTGATGCTTTTAGCATTTTCATATGTTAATAGATTTTTGGTAGGCAAATTTAGTCTAAATTCTTTAGTTTGATAAAAACACATGAACAATTTCAAAAATTGTAATTCAG
>CBIHRH010000722.1:0-3003 GCA_966212365.1 uncultured Emticicia sp.
ACCTTTATCCTAAAACTATATTAAAATCTAATTCTTCATGGCACGACGAGAGGTGTTTGTTAATATCTACGAGCAGATTACTGGGTGGCGATTTGCGGCCATTATTATTTTACTGCTGATAGGTACAGGTATTTTATATTATTTCAATCAACTGGGTGAAACCCTTGAAGAGCGTGAAAAGAAATATGCCAGACTCTATGCTGAAGGAATTAAATTTACCATTGAGCAAAGCCTTAATAGCTCCTGCGATTATACATATGTACAGGAAATGTTGGAGGCTAATGAAACAGTTCCGATGATTATTGTTTCTAATGGCAAACCCACACAATATTCGCAGAATATTCCTGAACTGGAAGATAAAAAGAAGAAATGGAGTGAGGCAGAAAAACTTGATTTTCAGTATGCGATGATAGGTGAAATGGGGCAGGAGCACCCTCCTATTGAGTTTGTTGTAGGTAAAGATAAAGGTTATGTCTATTATAGCAATTCGGTTGTAGTAAAGCAATTACGTTATTTCCCTTACATCCTTTTAGGCACTTTTCTGATTTTTGGCTCTTTGGCATATATCGCTTATAGTTCATCGCGTAAGGCTGAGCAAAATCGGGTATGGGTAGGTTTGGCAAAAGAAACAGCCCATCAATTGGGTACACCTATATCGGCCTTGATGGCATGGGTAGAAGTATTAAGAGCTAACCCAGATTTTGATGCGAGTATAGGCGATGAAATGGAAAAGGATGTGAAGCGGTTGGAGACTATCACTACCCGTTTCTCAAACATCGGCTCTATTCCGCAAATGAGTCAGGAAAAGGTGTCAGAGATGGTGGAGCAGACCTTGAAATATTTAGAAAGAAGAATTTCGACCAAAGTAAAAGTACATTTTACAAGTCATATCCCATCTGATACTACAGTAGAGGTAAATAGACATCTTTTTGAATGGGTGATAGAAAACCTTTGTAAAAATGCCGTAGACGCTATGGTTGGTAAGGGTGAATTATTTGTAGCACTATCACCACTGAGTAAGAATAGAATAGCGATTGATGTAACAGATACAGGTAAGGGAATTTCTCAGTCCAATCTCCGTAAGATATTCAAACCGGGTTTCAGTACCAAGAGAAGAGGTTGGGGATTGGGTCTTACATTAGCCAAGCGTATCATTGAAAACTATCACGATGGCAGGCTCTACGTAAAAGAAACCCAGATTGATAAAGGAACTACTTTCAGGATAATACTGGATGCAATTTGATACATCTTCATTTCTCCTTCAAAAAAGCTGCAATCTCCTTAGCAAAAGCTTCTGAGATAGAAGTATTGCCATGATTACCCGGAACGGTTTTGAGTGTAGCGTTAGGAATCATTTTTGCCAGAGCAGGTACATCTCCATTATCACTATCCTGGTCTCCTGAGATAACCAATACAGTTTTTTTAACTTTGGCTAATTCAGAAGGTAGGGTAGTAGGCTGTACTTTTTGCAGATACCCCATTACCAAAGTATCAATGCCATTTCTTTTGGCACTTTCAATCGCCCCTTTGGTTTCGGGGTATAAATGTGCTTTGCCTGAAAATGCTTCGGCAAACATTTTTCTACGTTCCCAATTCGGATTTGTGAAGTCAGCACCTGCACCACCAATCACGGCTTTCATGATGTGCTTGTCTAAAGTTAATTGCTTCGCAACAAGAATAGCTCCTCTTGAATAACCAACCACATGATACTTTTTAAAGCCTAAATGCTTCATCAATTCCATTACATCTTTTAGTTCGGCATTATCCTGATAGGCCTCCAAAGAATGTGGCTTGTCGGATACACCATTACCTCTTAAATCAACATTAATTACTTTAAAGCCGTTATCAGCCAATGTCTGAATCAATACTCCTCTTTTCCATGATTTGCTGCTACTCATAAACCCGTGAAGCAAAACCACTGGTGTGCCTTCGCCCGTTATCTCATAATGAATTTTTGTGCCATCAAAAGAGGTAAATAAAGGTTCTCTTTCACTTTGAGCTAAAAGTAATAGAGGGCATAGAAGAATAAATAGCAAGGTTTTCATGAATTTGTGGCGCGAGCTTCCAGCTCGCAGTGATTATAAGATTTTCTTAAGTAATTCAATATTCTCCTGTTTTCTATATCTGCGGCGAGCTGGAAGCGACTGACGCCCGAATCGTGCCGCAAATTTTATTTCTTTCTAACATCCAATCCATAGCCTTTCAGAATGCCCCTGGCCAGAGCTGCTTTATGTACCTCATCGGCACCATCATAAATACGGGCAGCTCTTTCATGAGAATACCAGTGTGATAATAAAATATCATTGGTCATACCCAAAGCACCATGTGTTTGAATAGCTCTATCAATTACCCTTAACATCATATTGGCCGTAAAAAACTTAATCATCGATATTTCATCACGAACTGCTGCTGCTCCTTGTTCATCTATATTTTTTGCTGTTCTTAGTACCAATAGGCGAGCGGCATCAATCTCTGCTCTACTTTCAGCAATAAAGCCCTGAATGAATTGTTTTTCACCTAATACTACCCCCTCTTCCATTTCTCTTGACACCGCATACTGGCACATCAGCTCAAAACTACGTTCAGCAATGCCAATAAAACGCATGCAGTGATGAATTCTGCCCGGCCCTAATCGTTCCTGCGCCAATAAAAATCCCATGCCCTCTGCACCAATCAGGTTGGCTTGGGGTACTCGCACATTGTCATAGGTCACCTCCGCATGGCTTGCCCAGCTATCACCTGCATGTCCCATAATTGGGATATTTCTTACTAATTTAAAACCTGGAGCATCGGTAGGCACTAATATCTGGCTGGCTCTTTTATGCGGTGCTGCATCAGGATTCGTTACTGCCATCACAATGGCAAAAGCCGCTCCATCAGCCGAAGAGGTAAACCATTTATGTCCGTTAATTACATAATCATCACCATCTTTTACTGCCATTGTACCCATACGAGTAGGGTTTGAGCCAGCAAATTCAGGCTCGGTCATTGAGAAGCAACTTC
>CBIHRH010000723.1:0-2977 GCA_966212365.1 uncultured Emticicia sp.
TGCGCTCGGAAAAAGATTGACGTACTCGCGTGGATTTACTTCATTCGTTTCTTTTACATAAGTATACAGGTCTTTGCCATTCGCAAATACTTCCTGACCTGCCATTTTCAAACGGAACTTAGCACCTTTTACGGTTACATCGCCTTTATAGCTTTCGGTCATTTTTGCATTATTTCCCTCTGTACCATAAGTAAATGAAGCGTTGAACGATTTCATATTCTGATACTTCTTACTCATCTCATCTAAGATGGCGGTAGCCTTCTGGTCTTTCTGGGCGTATACTAAACTGCTAACTACTAGTAGGTTAGTAATTATTAAAAGTAATTTCTTCATCTATTTAGAAAGGGGTTAATTTGGGATACTTAGAAACTGTTTAAGTTAAATTTTATGAATCAAAATGAGTGGTGCGCCGTTGCGCTTATTTTTTACAAAGACAAGGAAGCAAAACCGGGGTTTAGCAGAGCTAAATGAGGATTTTGATGACGTAGTATTTGTGAAAAAGAATCATTTTGAACGAAAAATATTAGCTTAAATAGTTTCTTGCTTTAATTCTTAGACTAAAAAAATGTTCCAAGGATTAATTCTTTCGCAAATTTCGTAAAATTTCTTCTAAATGGGTAATATCTTTCACTAAAACCTCGCGAGCCTTGCTGCCCTCAAATGGACCTACAATGCCTGCGCCTTCTAACTGGTCGATAATTCTACCGGCTCTGTTATAGCCCAGTTTCATTTTTCTTTGTATCAAAGACGTACTTCCTTGTTGGTGCGTTACCAACAAACGGGCGGCTTCTTCAAACATAGGGTCTAGTTCAGCCGGATCAAAATCTAAAGTTTCACCCTCTTCATCACCATAGAATTCAGGCAGCATATACGCAGAATCATAGGCCCTCTGGCTGCCTATAAACTCACAGATTTCTTCTACTTCAGGTGTGTCAACAAATGGACACTGTAAACGCACCATATCAGAGCCCATTGAAAGTAGCATATCTCCGTTACCAACCAATTGTTCCGAGCCACCTGTATCCAGGATAGTACGTGAGTCAATTTTAGAAGTTACTTTGAACGATAAACGAGCCGGGAAGTTAGCTTTGATAAGACCTGTGATTACGTTCACCGATGGACGTTGCGTAGCAACAATCAAGTGAATACCAATTGCACGGGCTAACTGTGCCAGGCGGGCAATCGGTTGCTCCACTTCTTTTCCGGCTGTCATCATCAAGTCGGCCAACTCATCAATTACTAACACAATATATGGTAAGTACTTATGCCCTTTCTCTGGATTCAGACGGCGCTGAATAAACTTGGCATTATACTCCTTAATATTTCTTACACCCGCATCCTTCAACAAATTATAACGGCTATCCATTTCGATACAAAGCGAATTCAGTGTATAAATTACTTTCTTTGTATCTGTAATAATGGCTTCTTCAGAATTAGGCAACATAGCCAGGAAATGGCGCTCAATTTTATTATAAAGCGTTAACTCTACTTTCTTAGGGTCAACCAATACAAACTTTATCTGTGAAGGATGCTTTTTATATAGCAAAGAAGTGAGAATCACATTTAAACCTACCGATTTACCTTGTCCGGTAGCACCTGCCATCAGTAAGTGAGGCATTTTGGCCAGATCTGTAATAAATGCTTCATTAGAAATGGTCTTCCCTAAAATGATTGGTAATTCAAAGCTGCTTTTTTGAAACTTCTCGTTCGAAATCACCGACTTCATCGTTACCATCTCACGGTTTTTGTTCGGCACTTCAATACCAACCGTGCCTTTACCTGGCATTGGCGCAATAATACGAATACCCAAAGCCGCCAGATTCAGGGCAATATCATCTTCCAGGTTCTTGATTTTCGAAATTCTGATACCTGCATCCGGCACAATTTCATAAAGCGTTACAGTAGGGCCAATCGTAGCTTTAATGCTCGCAATTCCAATCTGGAAATTGCGCATCGTTTCTACGATTTTGTTTTTGTTGGCCTCAAGCTCTTCTTCGGTTACTTTACCTCCGGAATTGCTGTATTCGCTTAATAAAGTAATAGGCGGATATTGATAATTGTCTAATTCGAGCGTAGGGTCATATAAACCAAAGTCTTTCAGTACTTTTTCGTTTACATCATCGTCATCTAAATCACCATCTAAATCATCATCTGGTGTGTCATTACCTCTATTGTCTTCTATAATAAAAGTAGGTTCTGCCTTAACCGGTTCATTCTTTATCGCGATAGGCTTCTCGAAGTTCACCTCTTTATCAGACACCGGAGTCGGAACGGGTTTTTCAAAAAATGGCTTTTCTTCAAAAGGCTTCGGTACTTCAATCTCTTCTTCGTAGCGCGGAGCTCTATACAAATCATTTACGGTTACTGGCATGGGCACCGGTTCAGGGCGTTTTACAGGCTCTCTGAATGGAGATTCGTTATCTGCTACATCATATTGTACCGCATTGCGGATACGCTCAGTAGATATATCTTCTTTTGGCGGACGGTTGAAGTATTTCGCCAGAAACCAGTCGTCAATATTGGTATATCCATGAAAGAAAATAACCCATGCAGCCAATGCCAACAAGATAACTAAGATACCTCCCGAACCAATAGCATGATGTAAAAATTGATTGACCGAATACCCAAGCCCACCGCAGAAAGTACCTGCCGGAAGCTCGAATAACAGCACGAAATAACCAACGCAAATGCTTGTCCAGAAAATATAGAAAATACTTGCCAGCGTAAAACGATTCAGACTTTGAGGCAATAAATCTCTTTTAAAAACCAATCTATAACCTGACCAGAAAATAACAGGCAACCACCCGAAGGCAGCTATACCAAACCATTGAAAGATGAAATAATGTGATATATAGGCTCCCATTAAGCCCATCATATTGCGTGGCTTGCGGTCTACTTGCTCCAGAGCAGTGCTAAAAGTACGTTGAACAATATCCTGGTCGGCATCGCCTACCAGTAGATGCGACACAAACGAAAC
>CBIHRH010000724.1:0-2971 GCA_966212365.1 uncultured Emticicia sp.
ATTCGTTTGCCTTTCAGATGTGCAAATCTACTATGTTTTGGTTCGCCAATCATTTGTTTTTGATAAATGGTAGTGTTTCCTGATAATAAGTAGGCAACAACACAAGCTATCGCCACATAAATACCGCACTCATGTCCGAATAATTCTATACCCATCAGCATACAAGCCAGCGGTGTATTAGTTGCTCCGGCAAAGACAGCCACAAAACCCATACCTGTCAGCAAACCCATTGGTAGCGGAATGAAATAAGACAAGGCATTCCCTAAAGTAGCACCTATAAAGAATAGGGGAGTTACTTCTCCCCCATTAAAACCTGAAGCCAAGGTAAGAATAGTAAAAGCCATTTTAAGAACGAAATCATAAGCGGGCAAAGGTTCGCTAAACGCCTGAACGATAGTTGGAATACCCAAACCTATGTATTTAGTAGTACCAATCAAGCATATAGCAAGGGCTACGATAATACCTCCAATAAAAGGCCTAAGTGGCGCGTAACTGATCTGTTTTTTGAAAATACTACCTACAAAATGAATAGTGCGACTAAAAGTAGCAGCGGCTAATCCCGCAGCGATACCTGCCAGTATAGCATATAGTAGATTGAGTGCAGAAATATCTGGCGCTAATTCAATATGATAAATTGTGTGTTTTACCTGACATAATTTAGTTACTAAATCTGCAATGATAGCAGACAGAAAAGCAGGGAAGATAGCATCGTATCTAAGCCTGCCAATCAGGAAAAACTCTAAGCCGAAAACTGCTCCGGCCAAAGGGGTACCAAAGACCGACCCAAAGCCCGCAGCAATAGCCGCTATAATTAGTATTTTTCTCTCATTTGTATTTAGCCTCAAAGGTTTGGTGAATTGGTCAGCAATAGCTCCGGCCATTTGCAAGGCTGTGCCCTCTCTTCCGGCTGAACCTCCTAATAGGTGTGTTACCAAAGTGCCAATATAAATAAAAGGCGCCATTCGGAAAGGGATAATTTCCTGTGGCTGATGAATCGCGTCTATTAATAGGTTATTTCCTGCTTCAATGCCCTTGCCCAAACGTTGATAGAGCCAGCCAATAGCAAAACCTCCTATGGGAAGTAAAGCGATAAGCCAAAGATGCGTTTCTCTGAAATCAGTTATCCAATCAAGCGAGAGTAAAAAGATAGCCGATGCTATACCGATGCAAGTACCGATAACTGAACTAATGAAAAGCCACTTAAGCAAATAGGGGATAGCAGGAAATTGTCTGAAAAACAGACGAATTTGAAGAATGATTTTGCGAGATTGATTTTTGTTTGACATACAAATCCTGATTAAATGTTCAGACATTTACAATCAGGCGCCATCAGCTTGTTTAAGGCGGTTCAATTAGGAAGACACCATTTCCTTTTTTACGATACAAAAGTAATCATTGCGTTGGATACTCAAAACGAAAAGTCGTAAGAATGTATAATCTTACGACTTTTCTACACAACGAGCCTTTTTTTATTCGGGTTGCAACTCTGTAGTGATGGCAATACGATTCCAGGCATTAATGGCAACAATTACCATGATAATCCGTGCCAGGTGATTTGCCCCGAATAAACGTTCAGCGTTTTTATACGTTTCTTCAGATACGTGATTCTGAATTAAAGTTACTTCTTCGGTTAATGCTAATATAGCCTTTTCTTCTTCAGTATAAAGTGTAGTTTCTCTCCAGGCATTCAGAAGGTAAATTCTTTGTTCGGTTTCTCCGTCTTTTCTGGCTTCTTTTGAGTGCATATTTATACAGAAAGCACAGCCATTAATCATAGAAGCACGTAATTTGATCAGGTGCTTGTGCGTTTTGCTTACTTGCGAAGTCTGGATATAACCTTCTAAACCATACATGGCTTTATAGGCTGCTGGCTCAACTTGTTGGATATTAATTCTTGTGTTCATTTTTGTTTGTGTTTTAATGAGCACAAAGGTCGGCAGTAGCCATCTGAAAAAACTTAAACAGGTTTAAGAAACGCTCAGCTATATCTTTTTTTTGCGAATTTCACTTAGATATTCAGGCGTAAAACCCAGATAAGAAGCTAACATATATTGAGGCACACGATTGACAAACTCCGGATGAAGACCGAGAAAATTGCGATACATATCTTCTCTTGACAAATTGTAAGCATGTTTGAACCGTATCTGTGAAGCGCCGTATGCTCTTTGGAGAATGAGTCTGAAATAGCGCTCAATTTTAGGGACTTCTTTCGAAAGTATCTCTTGTCGTTCGTTTGTTAATACAAGAACATCAGAGTTTTCAATAGCCTGAATATAAAAAATGGATGGTTGCTGGGTTAAGAGCGTAGCATAATCACTTAACCACCAGTTTTCAAGGGCAAAATTATTGGTGTGCTCATCGCCTTTATCACTGATAAAAAACATTCGCAAGCATCCTTTTTCTACAAAATAACTAGCTCTACAAATCTGACTCTCTTTCAATAAATATTCTTTCTTTTTTACATGTAAACTTTGTATACAAGCTAGTATTGTCTTTTCTTCCTGTTCGTCTAGATCAATGTATTTTCGTATATGGTTGAGCAGATTTGTAGACATTGGTACAATATTTAGTGCTTTTATTGAATAAAAAAGGGCAGAATTTGATTCTGCCCTCAAATATAATACACTAGCCTATATTACTTATATCAAAAGGCAATTTACGTATGCGCTTGCCCGTGGCTGCAAAAATGGCATTGCCTAATGCAGGAGCAATGGGAGGCAAGCCCGGCTCGCCCACACCACCCGGATGGGCTCCACTATCAATAATATGGATTTCCATTTTTGGCGCTTCGTTTATACGCATCAGATTAAACTGATGGAAATTGGTCTGGTCGCAAACGCCATTCGTAAAGGTGATACCATCTTTAACAGCGGCTGTAATTCCCATCACAATATTGCCTTCGGTTTGGGCTTTTACGTTATCAGGGTTTACATAGTAGCCGCAATCAATGACAGATACTACTTTATCAATC
>CBIHRH010000725.1:0-2970 GCA_966212365.1 uncultured Emticicia sp.
CGCTCCCTCCTACCTCAATACGATTGCTTCTGCTTAATGGATAAAAAGCGAAAAGCCCCACTTCGTTGATAAATAAACGATAAAGATTATAGCTTGATTGAATCAATGAATCAGTAGCCGGAATCCCAAGGCTTGCTTTTACTTTAGGGTCAGTAATGTATTTATTAGTCAGTTGATAATCAGAAAAACGGTATGGAATACGAGAAAAACTTGCGCCCCATTGCAAAGGATTCTTCTGATTCAGATAAGCCACCTGTCCACCAAAATCCTGCAATTCACCGTTCAAAGCCAACACCCCGGATACCTGATTATTATTGAGCATATCGCTGGCTAAACCAACTATCCCACCACCAAGACCTGTTCCCCAACGGCTGGTAGAAACACCTACTCCCGAACTCCCCAGATAATCTAACTTGAATTTCGGATTGTATCTCAGGGTTTTCAGTTTATCAGTGTGTACCCTGCTCAATATATTCGGTTTATTCAGATTACTCTGCACTATATTCCTTCCCTCTTTCCAATCAACAGGGGCTAAGGTCGCGGCGGTTTTATCTACCTTATTATCAACTGGTTTACCAAGCAATTCGTCCTCTTTTACTGTATACAGGTTATATTTACCTCCCTGAAAATATGAATACACCAATTGCCCCGTTTTTGAAGCGATACTTGCGGCAGGTGAATACATCGTAATACCACTGATACCTGTAAAGTAGTTGGTCAGTTTTTCGATACTACTTTCGGCCAATGAATAACGATACAGGTTTCTGAATCCATCGGCATCAGATAAGAAATAGATGAAATTGCCAGTCGGGTCAATCAATGGATTCAGATTATCCGCGCCTTGAAAAAACGCAAAAGTTTCAACTTTCGAAGTACCAACATCTAATCTTGAAATAGAAAAGTCAGCTTTTTCTAAACGGGCAAAGTTCTGCGCACGGTCGGATACAAAATAAATCCATTTCCCATCAGGCGACCAGGTTGGTTGTAAATCTGAATGAGCATCATTCGTCAGATTTCTGACTGTTTCTTCTTTAATGTTAAAGGCATATAAATCGCTTGTGCCATTCATCAGGCCCGAAACTACAATATTAGTCCCATCCGGCGACCAGGCAGGATTCGAAAATGAATCAACGCCCTTCAATTCAAAAGTTCGTTTGCTTCCTGTTGCCACGTCGATGATAGATAATTTATTGCGGCCTTTGCTCTGAATCACCATTGCCAGATTCCGGCTATCGGGCGACCACGCCCCGGCAGTTTCCAGAAAACTATAAGAATCTACATGAGAGCCAAAAGAAGAACTTTCAATCTTCCGCACGATTTTTCCCGTATGAGCATCCGCAATAAAAATATCCAGGGAGATTACGTTTTTAGAAGAGATATAAGCCACAAAATTACCATCAGGACTGATAGCGGGCGATAGATTCATTTCACCTGCATTTTTTGCTGAGGCAATTTCCTTACCTGTCGGAATAGAAGAAGCTCCCTGACGAAGCGGGGCATAGGTATCCACCAAAGTCTTTTTCCAACGGGTAGAAAACCGCTCAATATCCATCTTCATATTGCGCTTAAAAGCCGCCTCAATGCCATACTTTGCGGTTTCTCTGAACAATGGACGAATCATATCATCGCCATAAGTAGCCGCTATATATGCCCAGAAAGCCTGCCCCCAACGATAAGGAAAGTATTTATACTCTTTGGTGACAAGGTCTTTAATGGTCGGAACATCATCACTCACTACTGCATCACGCATCCACATAGCTGTGTGTGGATCTATCCTACCCAGTGACATATATTCTGCTAAACCCTCTACCATAAACAGCGGTAAATTCTGAATATTGCTTAAAGTAGTAGAATCACCCGAGGTCATTAATTGGTACTGGAAAGCATGCACTAATTCGTGCCCCAATACGTGGTCGGTCTGGCGTTTAGAATACATCATGGGCATTACTACCCTGTTTCGTAATCCTTCGGTTACACCGCCTGTTCCTTCACCAATTTGTCCGCTGATAGCTGTTGTTTCCTGAAAATCGGGATGATTCTGATAGATTATGATGGGATTAGGCTTGATAAAGGCAAGCTTGAAAACTTCCTGATGAATCTTATACCAATGTTCGCTGTTAATCACCAGGTCGTTGGGTATAGTATTATCTTTAAAATAATGATATAGTTCAAAGTGGGGGCTTTGTAGAACTTTAAATCCAAATGATTTATAACGAGGTTTGTTTTGTCCGAAATATTGTGATTGCGAAAACGGTAAGTTACTGATAATCAGACTTATAATTAGCAACAAGGCTTTTCTCATACCCACGACGTAGTGTTATTTTCTCTTTATAACGAAATTTAAGAGAAAATAGCTTAAAACCCTATCTAAAAATTATCATTCGGCCTGAAAATTTATTTAGCGAAATCAGGGCGGCACGCACTGGCAAATCTGGCTTTCCAGTAGTTGGTCATCATATTATCTTCAATCACACCCTTGCTTGTAGAGGCATGAATAAAAATCACTTCATCTTCACTTCTTACTTCTGTAACGATACCTGCATGATTGACCACTTTCCCATTAACAGAAAAGAAAACAAGGTCGCCTGTCCGGATATTCGGGATGTCAATGGCAGGGAAAAACTCTGATTGCTGCCAGGATACGCGAGGGAGTTGGATACCAAATTCTTTGAAAGTATTACATAAAAGCCCTGAACAATCGAGGCCTTGCTCGTCGTTACCACCAATGCGATACGGTACCCCGGTATAAGAGCGCGCCACCTTAATCAGATTTCTGGTATTGGCTGAGATATACACTTCGGGTTTTCTGGAAGCTGGCCTTTCGTAAGTAGTTCGGGTGAGATTTTTAGTATTTTTTTTCGCAGCGTGGGCTTCTGCCTGGCTTTTGGTTCGCAAAACCTCGCAAGACGAAGCGCTCGACCATATACTGATCAGGCATAGGAATTTGATTAGTTTTTTTGAGTTAAGCAC
>CBIHRH010000726.1:0-2965 GCA_966212365.1 uncultured Emticicia sp.
TGGGATGCGGATAAGGCGAAGAATATCGAACCGTTTTATTTAGATTTATTAAGATTCAGAAATATTTCTAATAAGATTGCAAAGGACTTTAATGTAGAACATGAGTCGCCGCAGGTATTATTAATTCAGAATGGAGAATGCACCTATGATGCCTCGCATTTTGAAATCAGATTTGATGAGATTGTAAGTCAGGTAGCCTGATATGTAAAGAGGGAAGCGTGAAACTTCCCTCTTTTTATTTTATGCTGGCTCGGCAACATGCCAGTTGAAATTAAAAACCTGCTCAAGATCAGGGTGAAGGCTCAATGCTACCGGGCAGGTATGTGCTATACGTATATACTTCTGCTTTATTTCTTCTCTTAATTCTTCGGGGGTTTGCATCGTAAAGGTTACTTCTATTTTTACGATTTTACGAGGTAATTCTGCCGACATCACCTTGGTTACTTCTACCTGAGAGCCTGTAAAATCAATTTCATCACGGCGGGCTGCGATACCCATTACAGTCATGGCGCAACTGCCCAGCGATGTGGCGGTAAGGTCTGTGGGCGAAAAAGCTTCACCTTTTCCATGATTATCCGTAGGGGCGTCTGTAATAATTTCGGTACCAGATTGTAAATGAGTGGCTTGCGTGCGAAGCTCGCCAAGATAGATGATTTTTGAAGTCGGCATTTTTATTAAAATTTAAAGAAATTATCTCATTTCGTTGAATAATACCCCTCAAAAATACGTTGAAAATAAGTATTTCCACAAAAATTAGCATATCACTAACAATTTAATTACTTTTAATGTTGCTATTTATAAAAAAAAATCTATCTTTAACTATTCATATCGGTAATAGGAGGACTATAAATATTTCGCCCGTGAAAATAGGTATACTTAGTGTGGTGCTTCTGCTTGTTATGTCAGGCAGCTTTGCACAGAGAAAATCTTCCAGAGTTCCTGCTCCGACGAATCAGGCGAATAAGGCTGACTCAAAAAAAACGGAGAAAAAAAAGGAAGATTACAAGATGTTTGCTTATGGATTAACCACCAATACTAATTCTGGTTTGTTGGGTGGTTTGGTTGTGCGTCACTCTAAGGCTATTGGTACTTATAAATGGAATCCTGTTCATCAATATATCGCGTTTGAAGCAGTAAATATCAAGAACCCAAAAGAGAAATCAGAGCCCACCAGTATTGCCAATCGTTTTATCTACGGGAAAAGAAATTACTTCTTCTCTCTTCGCCCCGAATATGGTAGAGAAGTAGTGTTTTTCAAGAAAAACGGCGATGATGGCATTGGTATAAGTGTAATTGCTGCTGCAGGGCCTTCATTAGGTATTCAAAAACCTTATTATATCAAATATGATCGTAACGGACGTGGAGCTGTGGACGTAGTACAATTCGACCCGAATATTCATAAGGAAATCAACCGCATACAAGGCTCAGCAGGTATCTGGCAGGATTTCTTTGTGGGTATGAAAATGATACCAGGTGTGCATGTAAAATTAGCTGCAAATATCGACATGAATACTTTTGGAAACAACCTGACAGGCTTTGAGATTGGTCTTACCACAGAGCTTTTCAGTAAAACTCCTGAGATTATGTCGAACCAATTGACTACCAATTCGCGTTTCTATAGTGCAGGTTACCTGACCATCTATTTTGGAAACAAAAAACAAAAGAAGGCCAAGACGTAATCTGCGAGAAAATGTTTTTGCAAAGTATGAAAAACTCATACTTTTGTAGCTTCTTTGGGCCATAGCCCGCCACTTTAGTTTTTAAAAACATGATAGATACACCCGTTGTAAGTACCGAACAACGAACTCGCCGCCCGGACTGGTTGAGGGTAAAGCTACCTATTGGCGAAAATTTCAAAAAAGTACGTAGTTTAGTTGATGAGCATAAATTGCACACCATCTGCCAGTCTGGTAATTGCCCGAATATGGGTGAGTGTTGGGGAGAGGGTACGGCTACTTTTATGATTTTAGGCAATGTTTGTACACGCAGCTGTACATTCTGCGCAGTTGCTACTGGCCGCCCGAATGAATATGATACCGATGAACCACGCCGTGTGGCAGAGGCTATTCAGTTGATGCAGGTAAAACATGCCGTGATAACCTCAGTAAACCGTGATGAATTGAAAGATAAAGGTGCTGAAATCTGGTATCAGACGGTAAGGGCTGTGAAGATACAATCTCCACAGACTACTATCGAGACGTTGATTCCGGATACAAAAAGCAATTGGGAGGCACTTTACAGAATGATTTCGGCAGGGCAAGAGGTTGTTTCGCATAATATGGAGACAGTAGAGCGTTTATATCGCAATGTTCGTCCGCAAGCCAAATATACACGTAGTTTAGAACAAACCCGCAGAACCAAAGAATTTGGTAAGCGTACCAAGTCAGGCATTATGTTAGGTCTGGGAGAAACCAAAGATGAGGTTTTCAAAGCAATGGACGATTTAGCTGAAAATGGTTTGGATATTCTTACTTTGGGTCAATACCTGCAACCAACTAAAATGCACCACGAGGTAATTGAGTTTATCCACCCTGATACCTTTGCGATGTATAAGGAAGAAGGTTTGAGAAGAGGATTGAAATATGTCGAGTCAGGGCCACTAGTTCGTTCGAGTTACCATGCCGAAAGACATGTGCATGTATAGAGATTAATCATAACAAAATATAGACCTCACAAGCAATTGTGGGGTTTTTGTTTAATGAGACAATTCGATTACATTATTTGCGGCGGCGGAATGGCCGGATTATCCCTGGCTTACTATCTAAAGAAAAGTAAGCTGACAGAAAAGTCTATCTTGATAATCGAACCCAATGAGAAAAATACCAATGACCGGACCTGGGCATTCTGGGAGCGAACGCAGAATACTTTTGAAGATATTCTGTATCGCAAATGGGATTCGGTACAATTGATTGATGCTAATGGCAATCCACAAAAACTTGATATGGGAGACTATCAGTATAAACTG
>CBIHRH010000727.1:0-2959 GCA_966212365.1 uncultured Emticicia sp.
GCCGATTTGTGTAGCATATTTGGTGGCCCACCAGCCTTTTATTTTGAAATGTTTAAAGTTAAATTCGTCTAAGACCAATTGCCCGTAGAGTGAAAATCGTCGTAAAAAATTATACTTAAAATCAGCGCCAACAATTGAATTGTCTACACTGCCCAGGTGTCCCTCAACATAGCGATAGAAAATGATAGGATTCAGGTAATTAACATCAAATCCTATTTTGCGTTGCCCGAAAATAATGGTTTCAAATAAACCGATATTCAGGTTTTTGGCAATATTGGCGCTCAGATGATGAAAAGTGAAATATTTAGGCGGAATCTGCTCCGTACCATCTTTAGCCACAGGCACCTGTTTATTGACTGCCTGTGCGAAGATGTTAATATACTGGAATCGACCTACCTGCGTAATTGTTTTCAGATGCAGATAAGGTGCAGAAAAATCAGAGAGGATCAAAGACCTGATGCCTGAACCAACGAAGTTCTTATCATGCCCGAATTGCAGAGTCAGATTCTTTAAAGCCTTGAATGTAATATAACCTCTTGCCGAAAAGAAATCGGTTATCATCTTGCTCGAGTCGCTGTCAACAATTTTGGTAAAGCCTTCGTAAGGGAAGCCATTATATAATCTTGAATAATCTCTGACGTACTGTGGATAAGCAATCTGATTTTCGGTGAGCATGGTATAAAAGCCCAGTTTCCTATTCAGATTCCCTCTTATCTCAATACCACGGGTATTAGTAAACGGCGAATTTTTTGCTTGGTTGTCACCCCCGATAGCAAACTGAAAAATCGGATTAATATGTATATCGAAATCTTCGTTATGGAAATAATAAAAGTCTGATTTCTTCTGCAGGAAATATTTAAGGAATGGTTTTCTGGTATTATTCTGGCTGGCTTTACTTTCGCTTAGTCCATCAGGATAGTTGTCAGCAAGCCATTCCCAGCTGTCATTTTGCAGATAAGCCAGATTAAAACGGTCAACTTTCGAAAGTTTTCCAGAAGAATCCTGCTCTAAATTAACGGTAAGTTCTAACAGATCTTTACGACCGATAGGCTTCACATTACTGTAGAATTTATTGGAGAGTTTTCCACTTCTTATTTCATAACGCTCTATAAAGTGCGAATAATCGTTATTCAGCGGAGTAAATGTACTTTGTGCCGAAGAACTAAAAGAAATTACTCCCAGAAGAAAGATAAAACTCAAACGCATTAAAATATGTTCTTTTATATAGCGGATGCTATTTGGTGCGAAAATACAGATAATTCCTTAGTTTATCTTATAGATATTGTAAATTTGTAAAATTAAAAGGCAGAGTAGGTATATATTTGGCAAGCTATATGATTAACAAAATAACCTGATTTTTGTTCAATCATATTGATTATTAAAATAATCATAATTTCTATGAAATCATTTGTTATTCCGGAGATTTATAAAAGCAATATTATTGGTAAAATAAAAGAGATACGTCGAACCAAAGATAAATTAAAGAAAGACTTTACGCCTACCATAATAGACTTAGGCCCTGTCAGATTCTTAATTGCCCGTCATTTTGGTTTTTGTTATGGCGTAGAAAATGCCGTTGAGATTGCCTATAAAACAGTGAATGAAAATCCGGATAAACGCATTTTTTTATTAAGTGAAATGATTCATAACCCGGATGTAAATGCTGATTTACAATCACAGGGAGTGAAATTTCTGATGGATACGAAAGGAAACCAGTTGATAGACTGGAATGAGCTGAATGCTGATGATGCTGTAATTGTACCTGCCTTTGGCACAACCTTAGAAATTCAGCAACAATTAGAATCTTTGCAGATTGACCCCTATAAATATGATACTACCTGCCCATTTGTAGAGAAAGTCTGGAACAGAGCTTCACAGATAGGGGAGAGAGGGTATAGTATAGTAGTGCATGGCAAGCCGAAACATGAAGAGACCCGCGCCACATTCTCGCATAGTAAAGAGAATGCACCAACGGTAGTGGTGAATGATATGAAAGAAGCAGAACTATTAGCTAAGTACATCACCAAGTCTCTGCCTAAAGAACAATTTTATCAGGATTTTGCCGGACAATATTCACAAGGTTTTGACCCAGATAAAGATTTGGCTCGTATCGGGGTAGTAAACCAGACTACCATGTTAGCTTCTGATACCCAGGCTATATCTGATTATCTGAAACAGGTGATAACCGGCTACTATCAGCTACAGCCGCAAGAAGTAGAAAAATATTTTGCCAATACTCGTGATACACTTTGTTATGCTACTAACGATAATCAGGAGGCAACGTATGCTTTATTGAAAAACCAGGCCGACTTCGCGGTAGTGGTAGGAGGCTACAACAGCTCTAATACATCGCATCTTGTAGAGCTATGCGAAGAGAAACTACCAACATTTTTTATACAGTCGCAAGACAAAATTTTAGACAAAAATTTAATCCAACATTATAATTTACACAACAAGCAAGAGATTACAAATACATTTATTCCTGAACAGGAAAAGACAACAATTCTTCTTACATGCGGTGCTTCTTGCCCCGATGCTGTCATGGAAGCAGTAATGCTGAAGATTTCATCTTTTTTTAATATTGAAAAGGAAATAAGCGACGTGGTAGAGGCGTTAGAATAAGAGATTGTAAATATTACTGGATTTAATTGAATTATTTTTTAATAAAAAATTAAAGTTTTTTGTTGGCAGTAATAAAAAATTATTTAGTAAATTTACACCTACTAGTCGCTATAACCATTCTAACCATTGATGTTTTATGAAAATGTTAGATTATGTAAAAGTGATCCTGGAAAAAGTAAGTTTTGAAAGTAGTTTGTTTGAAAAAGAATTAAAAAAATCCTTAAAACTATTGTCTTTCCGAGAAGTACGCGAGTTAAAAAAATGGTGTTATGAAAAATTTGGAAGTATTTATCGGGGAATTCTGAACAAAACTTTCCATCGGGCACAACTAAGTGTC
>CBIHRH010000728.1:0-2951 GCA_966212365.1 uncultured Emticicia sp.
ATTCCCTTAGATAAACTATGAATTGCTTGTGAAGTAGCAATGCCAATATCGAAAACTCTACCATGCGGAGTCCAGACTTCGGCATTATACCAACCTACAAATAACTTTGCCAATAATTGCAAGTCATAACCTTTACAAAGCATTTCAGCCAGGCAAAAAGTAAGAGAACTATCATCAGACCAGATGCCTGCAGGTTGGCCATGTGTGCCATAACCTGTCATAAAAGCTACAGGGTTTTGTTTGAGATATTCTCTTGATTTAAACTCAACCGGAACACCCAAGGCATCACCTACAGCAACTCCGAATAAGGCACTATGTATAAGACTTTTCATTGTTTTAATTGATAATAGAGACTCCTATACGCTTACAAATATTTTCGTCAGTAACTTGAATTATCTCTTCAACAGGTACTTGTAACTCTTCTAATCTTTTGGATTTTACATATTCATATTGTTCTTTTACGAAGGAAGTAATATCATCAATTTTAATAATCCATTCGGTACAGAATTTTTTTAGTATATCTCCTTTTAAACCTAACTGTATGGCTTTTCTAGTAAGATTATTTCCATAAGGGTTATGGTCTGGGTCCCATTGTAAACGGACTTGCGTTTTATTCAGCTCCTGTTGCCATGATTCTCTGGTTTCAAAAAGCATATTATCAAATGACGAAATAGTAGCCTGTTTTAAAATCTCTTCAAAGCGTATAAGAGGAATAGTAATAGCCAAAATATGTTGTTGATGCTCTTTAGACGCCCAACCTGCCCGATACATCATCCAGAGAAATCCAGGCTTTATCCATGACATTCTGTTGAAACTATAATGCTGTCCCCCAAATTTCTGATGCTTAATTGCGTATGCGGTAATATTTGCATTAAAAGCCTGATACACAATTATATGATTCTCTAGTTTTTGTCCAATGATGTATTTCCCTTCTTCAGGTAATCTTTTTAATTGTTGTGTATAATATTCGGTTTTCATGTCTTCAATATCTTCTGATATATCTCATAATTCTCTTCATCAAAACAGATAAAAGTAACCTCCTTAATAGTTTTGTTCTCTGTTTTAAGAAATTCCTGTACGGTCTGAATAGCTATTTTGGCTGCTTCCTCTTTTGGAAAATGATAAATTCCTGTACTGATATTGGGGAAAGCAATGGTAGCTACATTCAATTCATTGGCTATTTTTAGCGAATTATGATAGCAATTTTTTAATAGTTCTCGTTCTTTTTTCGACCCTCCATTCCAGATAGGTCCTACGGTATGAATGATAAAGCGGCAAGGTAAAAGTCCGCCGGAAGTATAGACTGCTTCTCCTGTTTTGCAACCGCCTTGCCGGTTTCTGATGGCGATACATTCTTCTAAAATCTTTGGCCCACCTTTTCGGTGGATGGCTCCATCAACACCTCCTCCACCTAATAAAGATGAATTAGCTGCATTCACAATGGCGTCTGTATCTGATACAGTAATATCACCTTTGATTAATTTGATTGTTGCCATGAGTTCATAAGATTTAATACTACCTTGGTTGCTTCATCATTTTTTGAAGCATTAAATTGTTTACCTATAAAAACCTTTATAATTTCTATGCCACCTATTATCTGATTGTTGAAATCATCCAAGTCCTCTGCAGGAACCCACAATTCTTCATGAATTTTAGCACCTACATTCTGAATTGGGTATTTTTGCAAATACTCAGTTGATAAAGAGAATGCAGTTACCACACCACAATATCCTGAAAACTCATCGTTTGTATTCCATTCTAAGGTTATCTGTTCCGCATAAGCCTGATTGAGCACAGGATAGAAGATAGGTTGCCAGGATAATCGTGGCGGAAACTTTTTATAGTCACTGTCAATAATTAATTGCAATTCTTTTAGACCTATCGGTCTGTATAATGTTGTTTTCATTGTGTCTTCAATTTATCTCTCATTTTAATAGTGCTATCCATGAGCCTTTTTATCCAAGTACATTTCTCTAAAACCAATCTGTACAACTCCGGCTTCCGCAATATTCTTAACCGAATCAGTACTGAATATTTTTTCAAAATGTGGTGTCAGATTAGCAAATCCTTTGCTGAATATCCCGTGGCTGATAGCCAGATAGAGCTTTCCGGCGTGTTTCTTTTTCAACTCTTATGCTAATACTATGAAAGTAGCCCCACCGTCGCAGATGTCGTCTACTATCAGGCAATCCCTGCCTTGTAAATCGTCAGCATACACTTTAAAGCCTGATAGTTTACCTGTTTTTACGTCTCTGCTTTTTGAGCATTCTACTACTTCTACACCGCCTAAATATTCTGAAACCTTATATATTTTCTTCAAAGCACCCCCATCCGGTGAAATCAATAATGGAGTTTCCCCTATATGCTCAATTGCCTTTTTAATAAAAGAATGATTGGGAATTACCTCGCAGTTATTGAGTAAAGCAGGAGTTACCTCTGAGTGTGGGTCAAAAACCGTTACTTTACTAAGTTGCAAGGCATTTATAATATCTGCATATATTTTTACGGTCAAAGGCTCACCACCTACCATGACTCTATCTTGTCGGGCCGCCGGAAAGTAGGGGATAAACGCACTTATTTCCTTTACTTTCATTCTTTTCAAAGCGTCAACTGCTACACATAAAAGCCCTAAATCATTAAATGAATTGAGTCGATGGCTAATCACAACGGGCTGTTTAGCATCAAAGTCTGATTTGATTTTGATATGTGGCTCTCCACCTGCAAAAATGAATGCTTCAAAACTGATGCTTTCCAGTTCCGGGAATGGGTTGAAATTTCTATCTAAATTAATTGTTTTCATGTATTTGTGTAATTTTTACGCAAATTTAAATATAATAAAACGACATCTCAAAATATTTTGTGTAAAATTTACGCAAATTTTATTTCAAAATGAAAACCTTTGCTAAGAAGCTGATTATAAGTAACCTTATTAAACTTGAACAGTCGAGCAG
>CBIHRH010000729.1:0-2946 GCA_966212365.1 uncultured Emticicia sp.
ACAATCTGATAATTTGCCATTGATTCAGGCGGCTTTGGATATTGATAGGTTATCGTACACCGTTGCCCTATCCGTTCTTTTTCGAGGTGAATATAGCTATTTAAGTACTCGATTTCTTCACTTAGTTTCACTTGTTGCTTTGAGGCAGATTCTACCTGATAGCGCATTAGTTGTGATAATTGCATAATCATGACGGGCATTCGGTTAGGCTCTTGAATACTGATGCCATACAAATTATTGAGGGTATTGAACAAAAAATGTGGATTCAATTGTGCTTGTAATAACTTGGTTTGGGCTTCGCTCAATTGCAGCATCTGATTACTGCTTCTGATTTGCTGCCTGTAGAAATATTCGAGCAGAAAAATGGCTTCCATGGTAATCAGGCTGACAGCCGTATTCACTATATAGAGCAGACACATTTTCATCCAGCTTTGCGATTGATGAAATTCGGGGAAAAACCAGAAATAATCGGCCACAAAAAGAAAGATACCTGCCGACACTAAAACCAGAATGGTGAAAAATAAAAACCGGTTAAGTTGTCCTTTGGTAAACAACGGAAATACAACTATACGATAGAAAATAGCAAAAACGTAAAGAATAAGAAAATGTAAGAAACCCTCGGTGATTTCTTTGATTGATGAAAGGAAGTTCCAATGGCTAAGCGACATCAGGATGAAAAAGCCCCAGAAAAAGATTAATTCCCGTATCCAGTCAATTTCAATCTTTGCTTTATCTGATTTTTTCATCTTTTATCCTTTTTACAAAAAAAAATAAATCATGATTTATCTCAAAAAACAAATGATGAACATAGAATATCACTAAAAAACAAGCGTACATCATTCATATTTTTTAAAAAAGTGTTTCAAAATTAACTTGTGAGAATAATTTTAATTCTTTTTTAAGGTTAAATCTATTATATTTGTACAAATGACACTTAATATATCTTTTTTATGTATCAAAATGATACAATAAAGGTTATCTAAGGTCTGTGACAAATATAAATGAAAAAGTTATTGGCTACTTCGCACAAGAAAAACTGTCATGTAAGTCAATCCCATAAAGCCATAAAAGATAAAACCGATGGAAGTTCTCGTCGGATAATGTATCCTTAAAAATCAGCCATAAAACAGAAGATATTTGAGCCTTTGCGGGCCCATCAGATCGTTAGATTCTACATGAATCTTTCATACGCTTGTAGCAAAATGCCCCTTATTTTAGGGGCATTTTTGTTTATCATGCATCCAGGAGTTTCATTTATAGTTATTTCCAAAAAAAGACCCAAGCTCGCCAGCTTAGGTCTCAGGAGGAATGGTTAGTTCCCAACCAGACCAATGATAGTAGTTCGATTCTTATTGATTAGCATTTTTTCAGTAAGATTGCTCTCGGCTGAAAGGTACATCACCATAAGAAAAGTAAAGGTTTTTTGAAACGTCTATCTTCTATAAATATCCGGGATATTTATGTCTGGGATTCATATCAAATTAACAAAGGAGTATTGGCATTTCAAAAGATTCTGATGGGTATTTTTCTAGCGTATCCAAACGAGCAAATGAAGCACTCCAGAGGCTCATAATTCACATCTGAGTAATGATGCCAGATGGCAACGCTATGCGTGCCACGCCCTTTCACAGACGAGTAGAGGCGTGACACGCGGGCCTAAATCTT
Organism: uncultured Emticicia sp.; assembly: GCA_966212365.1. GTDB lineage: Bacteria > Bacteroidota > Bacteroidia > Cytophagales > Spirosomataceae > Emticicia. The sequence goes on from CBIHRH010000729.1 coordinate 1,666, forward strand.
CACCTGCAAAGTCAGATAAAAACTTCTGCCATCAGATGGCAGAATGCCAGGGCCGGGGTATCCGGTAGCGCGACGGGTGAAATACATATGATTAGCCAGGTTATTAAGGCTGCCCTCCAACTTAAATCGTTTAAATTGGTAAGAAACACTGACATCCATAATATCATAAGCCGGAATTAAACCTACAACAGCCGATACACCACCGTCAACGGCATTGGTTGCTTCCGAATATTGATCTGAAAGATAGGTATATTGAAACGAGGCTTTCAGATTTTTGTATCCCAAGCGTATACCACTTTTCAAGTTCAAGTTGGGCACAAATTCCACCTGTTTGCCTTTAATACCGGGCAACTCGCTTTTCTTGTAGGTAGAATGAATAAAGGCAACATTGCTAAATACCACCCCACTCCATGATTCTGCTTTGGGTTGGGCGAGCTTCAGTACATCAGCTTCGGCATAAGATTCTAAACCTACAATAACTGCCTGACCTATATTTCCTCTACGACGCAATACCCGATTGCTTTCATCATAAAACTGTACTTCGCCTATACGATTATCATAATTGAGATAGAAAGCACTTATGTCAAAATTATAGAGAGTTGTCTGGTGAGTTCTGATACCTAAATCAATTGAATACCCTCTTTCGTCTTTCATATTCGGGTCAATCACCGATGATGGATTGGCCGTACGCATATCGCTGAATGTGATGGAACGATAGTTTTGAGATATATTGCCATAAATATCTAAACTCTTGGTAGGTTTATAACTTAAGCCCACTCCTGCCAATACAAACTGGCGTCCGTTGGTACGCACTTCATTAGTACGCGTAGCACTAATAATATTTCCGGCCAAATCAAATAATATTGTACCATAGAAACCATCTGCTTTAGTATGAATATACTCAAAACGTACGCCTGGCGTTATCGAAAATTTATCGTTTACGTAGAAGATGTTTTCAGCAAAAACCGATACGTTATTATTCGGAAAAACGTAGTCGTTGGCAATACCTTCATCCTGATTAAGAAAAGTAAAATCAGCATCTTTGCCTTTACTTCCCAACCCTTGGATGCTATGATTGAAGCCATGATAATAGCGTGTACCAGCCAGAAAAACCAGTAGTTTGTCTTTGACAAAATACCTTTTCAGGTAACGAGCCTCTGCTCCCCAGTTATTAAAATCTCCCTTGATTAAATCCCGTTCGCTATTATCATCGATGCTTGCCACCCTATTCGGGCGAAAACCTAAAGAATAACGATAGGCAGATAAACCAAATACTCTAAG
>CBIHRH010000730.1:0-2940 GCA_966212365.1 uncultured Emticicia sp.
CGAATTAGCAAGTATCCACCATCCACAAAAGCAGATAGAGTTTTTCTGTAGCAGATTGACTATCAAATATCTGGCTGATAAATTAGGAATTAAATATCTGGGAATTAAAAAAGATGAATATGGTAAACCGTATCTGGTAGGTTCTACTTGGCAATTCTCATTAACTCATACTGCAGAATATATAGCTGTAGTGATGCACGAAACCCAGGCACTGGGTATAGATATGGAGCAACCTAGCGAAAAGCTCCTGAGAATCGCTCATAAGTATTTATCTGAAACAGAAAAAAATGATGCTGATAATGACTTGGACAAACTCTGTATCTATTGGTCGGCCAAAGAAGCTTTATATAAACTATACGGGAAAAGAAAAGTAATTTTTATTGATAACCTGTTAATCTCTCCATTCAGAAAAGACCAACAGATTATCAAAGGACGACTGAGAATCAACGGGATTGACGAACAATATACCTTGATTGTCGAAAAAATAGTTCAATATTATTTAGTTACAGTTTGTTAGAAACGCTCTCAGCAATTATTCTGACAATAATTTCAGTATAGTTTCCATTTCATGCACACGTTCAACATCCGATACTTTCTCGAACGATACTATCAAATTACGTAATACCCTACAGACTATATCCAGATTGGTGCAAGGTTGATAAAAACTATCCTGCGGCAATAGATGCATTTGCTTGATATAATTGCTTATATCTGCTTTAGAGAAAATAAGGCCCCGGTTAAATACATTAATATAAAACTGTATTTGTGGGTTTTTATAAGTCAATACGAATAAACTCGGCAGATTAACGCCACTGATGGGCAACCCTAAACGCCTGGCAATGAGCATATAAATGACACAAAGCGAAATGGGATTCCCCTTTTTCTGCTCAAACACCTGATTAAGCATTGAGTTGGCCGGCGAGTGAAAGTTATTAGTATTAGCTATAAACTTATATTTCTCAAAAAATACCTGATTCAATATCCTTACCTGGTCGTGAGGGTGTAAATCATCTCTGAACTCTAACCAGACATCAAAATAAATATCGTTGATACTCTGCCTTAATTTTTCTAAACTCAAATCAGGATACTGATACGTTGCTAACATCCACATACCTTCCAGAAGGTCCTGATGTCCACCATTTTTCCATTCTAATAGGCGGGTAGTTAGCAAGTTATATTGTAAATCATGAATTAAGTCTTCTATTTTCTTCTGTAACACAGGATTCAACCCATTTTCCTGCCAATGGTCTTCCAATAGAGGAATCACAGACCCGCCTATCGTTCGCAATTGCTTCTCTACGTGTTGCACTACTTCCAGGTCATCATCGTCCAGTAGTGTAACTAATGCTTTTATTTCGGATTCTTTCATAGCTATTCCCTCTTTCTAAATCATAATTAATTGATTGTCAGTAAATTAACCTACCGTTTACTAACTAAATGAAATTCCAAAGCTCAATTTTTGCTAATTACACCTCTAAATTCATACTTTTGTCAAAAAAACAAACAGTTTTTTCGAAACTTTTTTTTAACACTAACAGGATATTTCCAGCTTATGAAAATTTTAGTTACAGGCGGAGCCGGATTCATTGGCTCTCATACGGTAGTCGAACTGATTAACGCAGGGTATGAACCTATAATTATTGACAACTTTAATAACTCTGAAAAAACTGTACTAAAAGGGCTGAGAAAAATCCTGAAAAGACCGGTGAAGTGTTATGAGAAAGATTGCAATGATGTGAAAGCATTGGAACAAATCTGTAAAAAAGAGAACATTGAAGGTATCATTCATTTTGCGGCCTATAAAGCAGTAGGAGAGTCGGTCGAAAAACCTTTGAAATATTATGAGAATAATATCGGCTCAACCCTGAAAGTTTTAGAGGTAATGCTTAAATTAGGTATCAAAAACCTTGTATTCTCTTCATCGTGTACGGTATACGGTCAGCCTGATGAAATACCTGTCACAGAAGATACTCCCCGCAAACCCGCTGCGTCTCCTTATGGTAATACCAAAACTATTTGTGAAGATATTCTGAGAGATACGATTACAGCAGGGAATCCACTGAAAATCGTTGCTCTTCGCTATTTCAACCCTATCGGAGCACATCCATCTGCCAATATAGGCGAATTACCGAGAGGAGTACCAAGCAATCTTTTACCTTTTGTTACGCAAACAGCAATTGGTATCAGACAAAAACTGACAGTTTTCGGCAATGATTATAATACCTCAGATGGCACAAATGTCAGAGATTTTATTCATGTTGTCGATTTGGCGAAAGCCCATGTTTCGGCATTAAAATTGCTCTCTGATCAGCAAGATAATTACTACGATGTATTCAATATAGGTACAGGCAGGGGTAATACAGTCTTAGAAATCATCAAGACATTTGAGAAGGTAAATAAGGTGAAACTGAATTACGAAATAGGCCCACGCAGAGCCGGTGATGTTGAAAAGATATACGGAAGCGTAGAGAAATCGGAGAAACTGATGGGTTGGAAGACCGAAAAAACTTTGGAAGATAGCGTGAAAGATGCCTGGAGATGGGAAAAGAAAATAGCTAAAAATAAAAAATAAGCGGGGGAGGATATAAACAAAAGGTTTATATAAATGTTTGACTTATTAAAAACATAGAAAGAATAAAATGCAATCAAAACACATTTTAATAACTGGCGGCGCAGGTTTTATTGGTTCTCATGTGGTTCGCCTTTTTGTTACTAAATATCCTGATTATCAAATCGTTAATCTCGATAAACTAACTTATGCCGGAAATCTTGAAAACCTGAAAGACATTGAAGATTTTCCGAACTATGTTTTTGAAAAAGGAGATATAGTAGATGCTGATTTTATAAAGGCGTTATTTCAGAAGTATAATTTTGACGGGGTGATTCACTTAGCTGCTGAGTCTCATGTAGATAGGTCAATCTCTGACCCAATGGCTTTTG
>CBIHRH010000731.1:0-2939 GCA_966212365.1 uncultured Emticicia sp.
CATACAAATCCCCTTGCACCTCTTCCAACAGATGAGGGGCACAAAACCATTCCAGTAGCTTATCTGCCCAGAGGGGTGGTTTTATTTTGTCTGAACTTTGATTCACCTGATTGATTTGATTTTTATGATTTACTAATTGATTAGAACTTTGATTAGATTATTTAATCAACTCAATTTAGAATCAGGTTAATCCTTAAATCAGCTAAATCAAAGTTCGAGACAACATCACTCATTCTTCAATGTCTTCACCGGATTCATCAGTGCAGCCTTAATAGCCTGGTAGCTGATGGTTAATAGACATATCACCAATGCTCCTGCTGCTACTATTACAAAAATCCACCAGGAGATTTCCGTTCGATAGGTGTATTTCTGCAACCAACTGCTCATGAAATAATAAGCAATCGGCGTGGCTAGCAAACATGAGATAATCACCAAGAATACAAAGTCTTTTGATAACATTTGCCATAGACTTACTACACTTGCACCCAATACTTTGCGGATACCGATTTCTTTGGTGCGCTGTTCTGCCACGAAAGAAGCCAGACCGAATAATCCCAGGCAGGAAATAAATATGGCTAGGATGGCAAAAAAGGTTGCCAGGGTGCCAATGCGCTCTTCTGCCCTGAATTTATTTTCGTATTCCTGACTGGCGAATTTGTAACTGAAAGGAGTATTTGGCGCATATTTTTTAAAGATGGGTTCAATCGCCTCTAAAGCCTCTCTGCTCGATGCATGGGGATTAATTTTAATATCTATTATATTGAACGGACGCTCACGGTTATCCATCATGAAAACGGTAGGCTCGATAGGTTCAAACGGCGACCTCATGACCATATCTTTAATAATGCCAATGATTTTCCAGTTTTTGCCATGCCATTTTACCATCTCACCAATAGGATTTTCCAGCCCCATTTGCTTGATGGCGCTTTCGTTAAATATAAATCCTGATGAATCTGTAGAGAATTTTTCAGAGAAATTCCGGCCTTCTTTTATTTCCCAGGCCACTACTTTACCATAGTCCGGCTCTACCGAGATAGTCCCGAAAAGTGCCTGTATATTAGGGTCTTTACCTCTCCAATCTAAATTATTAGCTGAAGACCAGATGCCTGTCATTGGGCTTGAAGAACGCGCTACCCCAGCTATGGCGTTATTTCGTAATACTTCATCATGAAAGGCTCTGTAATTATCCTGAAGCTCATTAGTAGTAAGAGGAATCATCAATAAACCCTCACGGCTATATCCTACCGGACGGTCTTTGGCAAAAATTATCTGACGAAAAACGACAATCGTTCCAATGATTAAAGTCACTGAGACAGTGAATTGCATCACTAAGAGTACCTTACGTGGCATAGTTGCAAAGCGACCCAAACGAATAGTGCCTTTCAATACTTTAACAGGTTGGAAAGAAGAGAGGTATAAAGCCGGATAGCTGCCTGCTATTAAGCCTGTAAATAAAGTAAAGCCAATACCTGCTATCCAGAAGAGAGGATTAGTCCATAAAATACCCATTTCTTTATCTGCTACCTCATTAAAGAATGGAAGCGCCAGAACAACCAGACCGATTGATAAAATAAACGAAAACAGTACTACCAGTAATGATTCGCTGAAAAACTGAGCAATTAACTGTCCGCGAACTGAGCCTATAGCCTTGCGGATACCTACTTCTTTAGCTCGCTTTTCGCTTCGGGCGGTGCTTAAGTTCATAAAATTGATGCAGGCAAGTAACAATACGAAAATACCTATAATCCCAAACAACCATACAAATTCAATTCGCCCACCTGCATTTACCCCATTTTTATACTCTCCGTACAGATGCCATTGGCGCATCGGAAATAAAAACAATTCAGGCTTAGAAGCATCTTTTGAGTGTTGGTATAAAACATTCTTAATTCTCTGCCCAATGGCTGCTACATCAGGATTCGGATGCAGTTGTACGTAAATATCAAATGAACTACTCAGCCAGTTATCTGCTCCGGCTCCGCCATTAAAAATGAGGCTAACAGGTGCAATAAAGGTCAGGTTATTAAACTGACTATTTTTCGGAATATCTTTATAAACGCCTGCTACTCTTTGTTGAAAGGCATTATTTAGTTTAATTGGTTGATTGATTGGGTCAGTAAGCCCAAAAATTGTTTTTGCTAACGACTCACTTAACAGAATGGCATTGGGGTCGGTTAAAGCGTTTTTTGTTCCGCTTAACATTTCTAAGGATAGCATTTCAGGTAAGGCTGGTTCGGAGAAACAACCTGATTTTGTAAAAACTTTATCGTCATGTGATATGATCTGCTCGTAGGTCATTGTGGCAGCTACATTCTTAAAATTACTACCATAAGTGGTGCGAAGTTCTGACGCCAAAGGCATAGGCAATGTGGAAAACGTGCTAATATTATCGCCCAGGTGCTGATTTTCCATTACCTGTGCTATAGAGTCATAATTTTTGTGGTAACGGTTATATGACAGTTCGTCGTAAATCCACAAACCTATCAGTATTGCCACAGCCATACCAGTAGCCAGGCCAAAGATATTAATGAAGGAATAGCCTTTGTAACGAAGCAGATTCCTGAACGCGACTTTAAAATAATTGCTTATCATAATTTGTAAGTATAAAGACGATTGAGATGGCTTAACATTACGTTTCAAGGCAAAGGGCCTGATAAAACTCAAAACCCCGATTACATACTCCCTCCGGGCTATTTGTTCTCCAAATAGCTGCACATTCTTCTGGAATCGTTCATACAAATCCCCTTGCACCTCTTCCAACAGATGAGGGGCACAAAACCATTCCAGCAGCTTATCTGCCCAGAGGGGTGGTGTTGGTTTTTGCATAGCCGTTGTTGCATGGGGCAAGTGGCTAAGGGCAGAGGGAAAATACCCATTGCTCCATGCCCTCTGCCCTCTGCTTATTCATTTTTTAAAGTCTTCACCGGATTCATCAGTGC
>CBIHRH010000732.1:0-2938 GCA_966212365.1 uncultured Emticicia sp.
TGAAAGATATTTATACAGGTACTGGCGCGGCTGCTCCTAATAATATGGTAGTTTATACTAATAATCTCTTTTTTAATGCTTTCAATGGAACTATCCTGGATCTTTATAAGTCAGACGGCACAAGTGCCAACACCCAATTATTCAGCACTATTGAAAGTACCAATGTGCCAGTAGTATTTAAGAATAAATTATATTTCCTCGCCTACGATTTTACCGAATTCCCTCTATATTTTTATCTATGGTCGACCGACGGGATTTCGGCTCCTGCTAAAATTCAGAAAGTGAGAGATAATACAGTTCAGAATTCGCAAAATATACGCATGATGAATATTGACGATAATTGGTTAATTTTCAATATAGCCACTTATGATTCAAGGCACGAATTGTGGGCTTCTGATGGTACCGCCGCAGGTACAAAGCTGATGAAGGTTATCCGCGAAAAACCAAGTAATGATTATGATATGAACATACCGGAGTATTTTTATCATAACCAAAAACTCTATTTTGCGGCCGATGACGGCATCAAAGGAAAAGAATTGTGGATATGGGATTTCAATTCCAATTGTCCCGAATACATGACTATTACCGATCCCATCACTCAGGATACTGATGTAAGGGTTGATAAATATATCATTGGCAATAATAAGATTAATACCAACATTAAGGCAAGCTATAATGCCAATAAATACATTGCACTCAATCCGGGCTTTGAAACCCAACAAGGCGCTCGCTTTATGGCAACCATGAGCGGCTGTACCAACGCTAACACTATTCCCTCTGCGAATTCAACCCCAAGCGAGCCTGCTTTTAGGCATTTCGCTACCAAAGAAACAGATAAACCGAATCTTCTTCAATTCCTGAATACCCCGGACAATGTTGAGTTACAGGCGGCTTATTTAGCAGAAAAAAGCCTTAATGGTGAACAAAATATCACCTGGATTTATGATGAATCCCCAGATAAATATATCCTAAAAATGCGTGTGGGTGAGAAAGAATGGAAAGGCTATCTTCCAAAATAAAATTTAAATAAGTTCAGTAACAAAAAAGCCTCGTTTACAAAACGAGGCCCTGATTTATTCTATAATACCATTAATAGTATCTATAATTCCACTAATTCCTTTGCGGCTGCCAATTTTTTTTTTCTACGTTCTTCGCGTCGTAATAAGATTCTTTGTTTGAAACTCATCCAACGCTCATATAAAGGCAACTCTTTCAGAAAATCCCAGTTATCATCCTGCTTACCCGCATCTTCTTTTTTCTTCGCTTCAACAGGGTCGAAAAGCATACCCGTGCATAAGCAATGCTTACGGTTAGTACGTGTAAGAATATCATAATTAACACAACTAGAACAACCTTTCCAGAAAGCATCATCGGCAGGTAGCTCACTAAAAGTAGTCGGTTCGTAACCCAAATCAGAATTGATTTTCATTACGGCCAGGCTTGTAGTCAAACCTATGATTTTAGCATCAGGGTATTTTGAACGTGAAAGTTCGAAGGCTTTCTGTTTAATACGCGTAGCAATACCACTCTTACGGAAGTCCGGGCTCACAATCAATCCTGAATTTGCTACAAATTTACCGTGTTCCCAGGTTTCAACATAGCAGAATCCTACCCACTTCCCTGTTTTTGTCAAGGCAATGATAGCCTTACCTTCGCGCATCTTCTCACGTAAATAATCAGGAGAACGTTTAGCAATCCCTGTACCACGGGCTTTAGCACTCTCTGCCATCTCGTCACAAATCGTTTCGGCTAAGCTGTAGTGCTTTTCATTAGCTATCTCTACAATATATTGGTCGTCGGAAATAATTTCTGTGTTATTCATCGTCATTTATTGGGCTTTCCACAAATGGAGACGCTGTATCCTAAAATTGTTAAAAATGAAATAAAGAGAAAAATGAAATGAGGGGGTGTTTTACCGCGCAGGCAAAACGGTTACAGTCGAGTCCTTTCGGACCTGATAAATCGAACGGGCGTTATGGGAAGACGAATGTTCATGTATTCTTAGACAAGTACAAAGATGTTAGGTTTAAAATTTATATCCAAAATATCAGCCCAATATTTTTACTTGCCAATCAATAACGATACACTTCAGGTTTTAGTTCGTGCATTACAAAAAATCTGATAACTTTGAGAAAAAAACGAATATCCATTGAATACGCGATTAGCCACTTTTTTATCCGGCACATTACACCCCCTATTAATGCCAACTTTGTTGTTCCTGATTCTGTTTTTTCTGGCCCCTGTTCCTTTAGGGGTCGAGGGTATGGATATGACATTTAAATGGATAGTACTAGGCTTTGTGTTCATCTATACTTTTGCTATCCCAGCATATCTGGTTTACCTGCTCAAACGTTGGGGGATTATCACAAGCCTGAAAATGGAGAACCTGCAAGAGCGTAGAATCCCATATCTCATGACCGCCATTATTTATGGCGTCCTCGGCTATTTTTTATATACCAAAAACTCAAGCCTTTTTGCCTGTGCTTACATACTCTGGAGTATTACTCTTGTGATTCTTTGCGTAGCCATAATTAGCTTCTGGTGGCAGATTAGTGCGCATGCGGCAGGTATTGGCGGAGTAGTAGGGGCTTTGGCAGGTATTCTGGTGAAGTTTGGCGAAGGCGGGCTTTTTATTCCTCTTTTATGCTCAATGGTAATAGCCGGTTATCTCGTTGGCGCTCGTTTGCAACTTAACGCGCATACACCTAAGCAAGTCTGGGCTGGTCTTTCTTTGGGGGTTATTTTAAGTTTATTATCTGTTACTTACTTTTTTTAGAAATTATTTGAGTTAAATTTTTAGAATCAAAATGTATTATTTTTTGCAAAGACAAGGTACTAAAATCCTCATTTAGCAGAGCTAAATGAGGATTTTAGTAACGCAGTATTTGCGAAAAAGAATCATTTTGAAAAAAATAAGTTTAACTCAAATAATTTCTTC
>CBIHRH010000733.1:0-2938 GCA_966212365.1 uncultured Emticicia sp.
AGTTTCTTTGGTTTTAGAATCAACTAATGTACTAAAATATTATACGTAATCATTAATTCAAAATCTTCCATCGGTTTTTGTATAGAAATAGTTAATTTTGTCGTTCTCTTGAAGAGAATGCTATTGATTGAATCCAGATTAAGGAAATATAATCCTATTATAGATGCGGGTATCCTTTTGCTTTTTACTAATACTAATACAATTACAAACCTTTTCGCAGCAATGGCTTGGTATTTCGCCAAGCAACTATGCAGGTACCTATGGTATCTACACTAACCCAGCAAATGTGGCTGATTCCCGCTATAAAATCTATCTTAATCTTGCTGGAGTAAATGTAGATATAGTCAATAACTACGCCTCCTGGGCAGCACCATACTCAATTTTAGGCCTTGTGACTAACACGGTTTCAAGCCAGTATAGGGCACCTAATGGAAGTATTTTATACAAAAATACCTACACAAAAGAAGCGCTTGAAAACAAAAATACTACTGCATTTTTGGGTACAGATCTTAGAGGTCCATCATTGATGTTTACCCTTGAAAAAGCCAAAATGGCTGTTGGATTAACTTCCAGAGGCCGAATAATCACCAATCTTAATAATACCACAACACCAGTTGCCCGGACATTCGTCAATGGTACTATAATTCCTAGCATTTATGGCATACCACAAAACGATAATCATTTTGCGGCTAATCTGAATGGCTATGTAGAAATGGGGCTAACGGTCGGCAAAATTATACGTGAGCAGGATGAGCATTTTCTAAAAGTTGGATTTACTTTGAAACGAGTAAATGCGCTTCTGAATTTACACTATATAGGTGAGGATGTTGATTTTACTATAGACCAGGTGCCAAATAATCCAAGAAAGCAAACTCTTTTTTTTGAAAATGCCGTAGGCACTTTTGGTATGACTAAAAGCGGAGCTATGCAAATTGCCGGATTCAGTCCTAATTGGTTGTTTGGCAATGCGCCTGCTGGAATTGGCTATGGTTTAGATATTGGATTTGTCTATGAATATCGTCCTGACTATGACAAGTACGATATAAGGCTAAAAGACCGCTGGACAATGGATGGTACAAAGAATAAATACCTCTATAAGATTAGTATGGCGCTTTTAGATTTTGGCCAGATTAATTATAAAAGCGACCCTTTTGTCTACCAGACTGATGTAGTTGAATCCGACGTTCCAATTCAGCCCGGGACATTCAATAAAATAGACTCGCCAGATAAATTATATACGCAAATGAATAATGCTTTTGGTTGGACAGATATAAATTACAGACACCAGTTTAAAGTTCCTTTACCAACTGTTATAGCCACTACTTTTGATTATGCATTCTCGGAAAGAATATTCCTGAATGCTACATGGATTCAGAGCATCAGAAATACAAAATCAATTGGGATGAATCAACCATCGTTGATAGCTGTTATTCCCCGATGGGAATCGAAATGGTTAGAGGTTTCAATGCCAGTTTCTTTGCAAAACGGTTATAGGAATTTAGCCGTTGGTTTGGCAGGTAGAGCAGGTCCGCTATTTATAGGTACTGATAATTTGCCAGGGCTTTTAAATATTGGCAACCCAAGAGGGTTGAATGCGTATTTTGGACTTTTTGTGCCGATTTATAGAAAATTACCTGAGTCACCTAATGCTTGCTATTCAGAAACCAAAGCTGGATGGGGGCAAGGCATAAGAGATATTTTCAAGAAAAGAAAGCAGCGTAGGCAGTGGAATAGAATCAGATGAATAAAGAGGATGTCTAAAAAGTAAAGGGTTGTAAAATATTATTTGGCTAATATTTTTCCGCGCGGCGGCCGCTCCTTTTTCAAGAGAAGGGTTGGGACGGTCAGCCGCTGCCGTGAGGAAAATTCCAAACGGTGCGCTGTTGCGATAATATTTGGTGCAAAATCCTTTTGAAACACCCTCTTTATTTATAATAGATTAAACTTTCACGCCATAAGGCATACGCATTTTCCTGCTTAGTTTTTTATTGGCTTCATTATCATCAAATTTCTCGGTTTGAGGATTCCACTTTAATGGACGACGTAGGTCATACCCAATATTAGCTATATTGCAAACGGTGCAGGTACGATGCCCGATTTCTACATCACAAAGTGGTTTTTGTCTTGTACGTATCGAGTTCAAAAAGTCTTTATAATGATTTCCGCCTACAGGAGATGCCAGTTTAATATCGGTATCTTTTAATTGTACATCTTTCAGCTTGTCGGGTACATTCAAGAATGAGCGACTTACTTCAATGATACCATCTTTACCTCTGAACTGTACGGCATTGCCTTTACCAAAATCATGATGTATCATTTTCACGCCATTAGCATATTTAAATACCATCCCTTGCTCTGCTTCAGGAAAGGTAGGCGGGTACAATTCAATTGGCCCACTTTCGTCCATTCCCAAGCCCCACTGCGCGATATCAAACATATGAGCCCCCCAGTCTGTCACATCGCCGCCACCAAAACCTTTATAATAGCGCCATTTACCCCAAAATGTATCTTCCAAACGAGGCGCTAAAAAATGATGATAGGGGTGAGGCTCATTTGGGCCTAGCCACACATCCCAATTCATAGTGGTTGGTACAGTTTCCGGCTGGAAGTCAACTGGTTTAGGTGGGCCGCCTATGGTTACTCTTACCTCAGTAATTTCGCCTATATAGCCATTTCTTACCAATTCACAGGCTCTTCTGAAACCATCAGCCGAGCGTTGCATACTTCCAGTTTGCAAAACTCTGTTGTTTTTTCTTACGGCATTTACCAAAGCTCTTCCTTCGGCTACTGTGAACGTAAGGGGTTTTTCCAGATAAATATCTTTCCCTTTTTCTGCAGCTCTGATGGCGATTGAAGCATGCCAATGGTCAGGGGTAGCAATTACTACTGCATCAATATCTTTTCTGTCCAGAAGCTCTAAATAGTTTTCATAAACCTT
>CBIHRH010000734.1:0-2937 GCA_966212365.1 uncultured Emticicia sp.
ATGACTTTACAATCTTTTTTTGCAAAATATCCTGATGGACTGGTTTTTCAGGCTGATGATACCTTTAATAAAGAATATGGTGAACTGAAAACCTATGACCGTCGTCAACGTAAAGATGAAGACTCTCTGGTAAATCCGGGTAAAATATGGGATAAGAGTTGGGTGGTAGGTGTAAGTATTGATAACAAGAATAAAGCCTATGTATGGCCTAATGTAGTAAAATTGACTACGCTAAATGATAAAGTAGGTGATACACCAATAGCTATTGTAATAGAACCTGATAACCACTCTTACCATGTTTTTGGCAGAACTATTGATGGCAAAATATTGAATTTTGTGCAAGACCCTGCAGGTTTCAGAGATAGAGAGACCAATAGCTTATGGAATTGGAAAGGAGAATGTGTAGATGGTGAACTGAAAGGGAAAACTTTGCCGAAAATACAATCGTATCAGGAATACCTGCGGGCATGGAAGCAATTCCATTCTCCAACTGAAATCTGGCCTTAAATAGTTTAGGAATAATATAGTTTACAAATGCTATGAATTTTTTAGAAACTGTTTGAATTAAATTTTTAGAATCAAAATGCATTATTTTTTGCAAAGACAAGGCGCTAAAACCGCAGTTTAGCACAGCTAAATGAGGATTTTAGCAACGCAGTATTTGTGAAAAAGAATCATTTTGAACAAAATAAGATTAATTCAAACAGTTTCTTAAAGATTGATTCATGAAAATTCATAGCATTTATGTTTATTCGTAGCATATTCAAAAAATAAAAGATGGGATATTTTATTGCACCAAATGCCATTGTGATGGGTGATGTGACACTTGGCGAAGATGTTTCGGTTTGGTACTCAGCAGTGATTCGGGCTGATGTAGAGAAAATTGTAATAGGTAATCGCACCAATATTCAGGACGGGGCCATTCTACACGCTGATTTTGGTGAACCTACCATTATCGGCGAAAATGTTACCATAGGGCATGGGGCTATTGTGCATGGTGCTACCGTAGGCGATTTTTCATTGATAGGTATGCGTGCCACTATATTAAATAGAGCTAAAATCGGGAAATACTGTATTATAGGTGCTAATGCTTTAGTGACCGAAGGGATGGAAATTCCGGATTATTCGATGGCAGTGGGGACACCTGCTAAGGTAATAAAAACCTTGTCACCAGAGGTAGCAGAAAAACTGGCTATGAGTGCCGAACATTATGTAGAAATGGCGCATGAACATAAATCAGGCAAGTTTCCATTGTACCCCAACGAATAAATGTTCGTTGGATAAGATTCTGAAAATTTCTTATAATAAATAAACACACAAAAACCTTGTCTAGTCTTTTGGCAAGGTTTTTGATTTTACTCTGAATAGATTTAGGTCAGGAAAAAAAGAAAACTTTATGAGGAATCTATACGCAACGTTCTCATTAAAACGCGTAAAGGTAACTTTATACGCCATTACTTGCATACTTTTTATATACCTCACTTCTTGCAAAGATAAACCTGGCAAAGAAGTAATTGCTCCTGCTGTTGAATCAAAGAAAACAAACCAATATGATGCAAGCCTGGCCATTAACTGGTCAACTCTGCAATTGCGCTTGATAAAATCTACTCCCGGCTATGCAGCGCCTGTAGCGGCCCGCAGCCTGGCTTATACCAGTCTGGCCTTTTACGAAAGCGTAGTATATGGTTTAGATGGGCATCAATCGTTATCGGGGAAAATTACCGGATTAAAAAATTTGCCTATACCAGATTCAACTAAAGAATATAATTGGGGCATAGCAGCCAATGCTGCCATCTCTACCTTGATAAAAGAATTATATGCGACAACCAACGACGATAACAAGGCTTCGATAGACTCCTTACGTCGGGTTACAGAAGCAGCATTGAAAACAGGAATTACGAATCAGCAATTGATAGAACGCTCGATTAATTTCGGGGCAGATATTGCTAAAGCTATCTGGGATTATTCAAAAACTGACGGAGGAAATGAGGGTTGGAATAACAACTTCCCGACTACATATAAAGTACCCGTAGCCATTGGTTCATGGGAGCCCGTAAGTAATCAGAAGATACCGTTATTGCCTTTCTGGGGTAAGAACCGTAATTTTTCGTCGCTCAATAATACTGTAGTACCAGTAGCACCTATCGCCTTTTCTTTCAAAGAAAACTCGACGATGTATAATGCAGCTAAAGAAGTATATACCGTAGGTAAAGCGTTGACAGCTGACCAAAAAGTATTAGCCGGATTCTGGTCTGATGCAACTATTACAGCGGCAGGACATAGTTTCAGTATTGCCAATATTGTTTTAAAAAAAGAAAAAGCTAAACTCGATAAAGCCGCCGAGGTCTATATCAAACTGGGATTAACCATGAATGATGCCTATGTAGCATGCTGGAAATCGAAGTATAATTATAACCTGATGGCACCCATTACTTATATCAGACAAGCGATTGCGCCAGGCTGGTCACCATTTATAACCACGCAACCTGTTCCGTCTTATACATCCGATAATGCAACGATTTCGGGAGCAAGTGCTGAAATATTGACGGCTATTTTTGGCGATAATTACACTTTTACTGACAATACTTATACAGGGAAACTACCCAACCGTACATTCAAATCATTCGAAGAATATACCAATGAAGCTACTGCTGCGCAGTTGTTTGCAGGTGTTCAGTATCGGATGGCGAATGAGAACGGACAGAAGAATGGCAAAGAGATTGCAAAGAATATATTAAAGCTTAATTTTAAAAAATGACCCAAGGAGTAAAAAAGATTTTTAGTACACGATAGAATCCCTTTGTTTAAAACCAGGCTCACTTTCTTGACTCGTCAGGGGAGTGAGTTTTTTTATTTAGTGTATATAACATTTCATTACTATTATATACGTATTTTTAATCTGATTTAAATTGCTTATTATCAGGGTATTAATTAATT
>CBIHRH010000735.1:0-2937 GCA_966212365.1 uncultured Emticicia sp.
GTCTATAAACAAACCACCTAGGCCACCTTGCTTTGTATGAACACCAGTCCTGAAAAATATTCAACCCTAAAAAAAATACACTATTGTTGGCTGTCTATCGCTTGTCTCATGGCATCGCTGGCTATACAATCCTGCTCTAGTGACGCTGACAAAGAACCCTTTGATTATGTCGACCCATTTATAGGCACCGATTATTTCGGACATACTTTCCCGGGCGCAGTTACGCCTTTTGGCATGGTGCAATTAAGCCCCGACCACGATACCCAGGGTTGGACATATAGCAGCGGCTATAGCTATGCCGATAGTTCCATTATGGGTTTCAGTCATACACATTTCAGTGGTGTGGGTATGACAACGGGAGGTGATATTTTGCTGATGCCAACAGTAAACGATAAAATTCAGACGAACCCCGGCACAAAAGAAAATCCTGATTCCGGCTATCGTTCAAGATATAATAAAGCGGATGAAAGTGCTTCACCTGGTTATTATAGTGTATTGTTAAAAGACGACCATATTAAGGCAGAACTAACAACGACCAAACGTGTAGGCATGCACCGTTATACCTTCCCGAAAGCAAGACGTTCAAATATTCTTCTCGACTTAGGACATGAAATTGGAAATGATGACAAAAGTGGTTATTCAGTATTAAAAATAGTAGGAGATTCCACCATCGAGGGATATAAAGACGCCAATGGAACGATGATTTACTTTGTAGCTAAATTCAGCCGACCGTTTGATTATTATGGTACCTGGGATTCGAATTATAACACACCTGAATCTGCAGAGGGTTTCTGGCCTTATAAAAATGAAGAAAAAGGTTTGAACGTAGGAGCTTTTGTCAGCTACGCCACCAAAGAAAATGAACAGATATTGGCAAAAGTGGCCATCTCATTCGTAAGTCTTGAAGGTGCCAGAAAGAATCTGCAAGCTGAACTGCCCGACTGGAATTTTGATAAAGTAAAAGATAATGCCGGCAAAGCCTGGAATGAAGAATTACAAAGAGTAACAATCCGCACTGATAACGAATCTCAGAAACAGATTTTTTACACAGCTGTTTACCGCAGCATCTTAGCACAATACATCGGTCAAGATGTAGACGGGCAATATATGGGAATGGACAACAAAGTACACACTGCCAAAGACTATGATTTTTACCCGAATTTTTCGTGCTGGGATACTTACCGAAGCCAACATCCTTTGCTGACCATCATTGCTCCGAATCATGTAAATGACTTAGTAAAATCCATTGCCGCCAAAACCTCAGAATATGGCTGGTTACCCGCCCAACATTTCAGAAATGTATTCGGACAAGGAATGGTGGGTGACCACCTCGTGCCTGTGATTGTAGACGCCTATATAAAAGGATATAGAGACTGGGATATTGAAAGCTTATACACTGCTATGAAGCGCAAGGCTTTAGAACTCCCACCAGCCCCGTTCCCTGCATCCGCAGGTCGCTCTGGATTAACCGATTATATGAATGTTGGATATGCGCCATGCGATGTGGTAACAGAATCAGTACCAAACACCTTAGAATTAGCCTACAACGATTGGTGCATTGCCCGATTGGCAGAAGCCTTAGGCAAAAAAGCAGATGCAGAATTGTTTTATAAGCGTGCCCAGAATTATAAAAATGTGTATGACCCAGGCACCCAATTTATGCGCCCGCGTAAGAAAGATGGCACATGGTTACCAGAAAAAGGCAATAACGAACAGGATACTGTTTTTGTCGGCAATCATAGATATTACCAATATTTTGACCCTCTATTGGTGGGTCGTCGCCCTATGCGGCACTACACCGAATCAAATGCCTGGCAATATTTATGGTCTGTTCAACATGATGCCAAAGGTCTGGTAGATCTTTTGGGAGGAGATGAGGCCTTTAATAAACGCCTGGATACATTTTTCGAGATGGATGCTTCTATCAGTGAACCTAAATATGTGGGTGTAGTAGGCACTATCGGACAATACGTACAAGGCAACCAACCATCACACCATGTGGCCTATCTTTACAACTATGCCTCTGCCCCCTGGAAAACCCAGATACGTACCCGTGAAATTATGCAGAAATTGTATCGGACCGGCCCGGGTGGACTGTGTGGCAACGAAGATATGGGTTCACTTTCGTCCTGGTTTATATTGAGCAGCATGGGTATTTATCCGGTTACACCAGGTAGTAGTCAATATGCTATTGGTAGCCCTTTGTTCGAAGAGGTAGAAATCAAGGTAAAAGACAATAAGATTTTCAGCATCGTTGCCCAAAACAACAGTGCCAAAAACATTTATATTCAGTCGGCTACTTTGAATGGCAAACCGTTTAACCGCACTTATATCGACCAATCGGAGATTATGGCAGGTGGCGAATTAGTTTTTGAAATGGGACCAACACCCAATAAATCGTGGGGAGTAAGTGCAGAGGCTCGCCCTTATTCATTTAGTAAATGATTGAATTAATGAATGGCGAATTAGTGAATAATTAAAAACTCAGTGAGACTCTGTGCAAAACTTGGTGACACTCTGTGGTAAAAATCAAACTTTTGAATTAATAATATGATGCCTGATTCTCTGAAATATACCTACCAAAAAACTCTCCTTTATTTAATTATAAGTGCAGGAGTAGCCCTGTGTATGTATGCCTGTAAATCATCAGAGAAGCAAAGTGCAGAAACTACTTATAAAGACGAGCCTTTCTGGCAGGAGTATCATGAAGCCTATCCGATAAGCCCCAAACCAGAAGAAAATGAAGTAAGAAGCATAGCCATCGACAAAGCACAAAACGTTTGGACCGCCACAGCTTCGGGCATATTCATGAAAAAACCAAATGTACTAGCCTGGACATCTATTCAAACAGGAGAAGAAAAAGGCCCGGCTTATTCAGTAGAGGTTGACAAAGAATCAAATGTTTGGATTGGTACATGGAATGGCATCTATCGTTAT
>CBIHRH010000736.1:0-2927 GCA_966212365.1 uncultured Emticicia sp.
GAATCAAAAACAGCACTTGTCAAAACTGGTATTTGCTCTTGCTAGTACTCTTATGCTCTTTTCAGACTCAGGCACAAAAAGAAGTTGAGAAAATAAAAGAATACCTGACAGCCAATGCTTCAATCTATAAGCTTTCGGCCAATGATCTTAAAGAAATGGGAGTTTCAAGCGCCTATCTGTCGCCGACAACTGGTTGGTATCATGTCTATTACATCCAGAACTATCAGTCAGTAGAAGTATATAATGGTATACTGAATGCTACTTTTGCTAACGAGAAGGTAATTCATGTAGGTAATAATTTTGTTGAAGACATCGCTTCAAAAGTTCCGACAAGTGTTTCAGCTATACAGCTTACACCTGTGAATGCGATTTCAAAAGCTGCAGCAAGTCTGAATCTGCCTGATAATCCGGCTAATAATAACGAAGTGAATGCGATTAAGCTGGCAAACGGACAAATAAGCAAGGCCGTTTACACCAATACTGATTTATCAAATGAAAATATTGATGTAAAGCTATATTGGTTTACCGGGGCAAAAATTGAGGGCAAAACACTAAAACCGGGTGTTCAGTTAGTATGGAACGTTCAGATATATACAAAAGACCATAAGAATCACTGGAGTGTGAAGGTAGATGCTATTTCAGGAGAGATTCTATCTACCATCGACCAGATTATTCATTGTAATTTTGGAACACCTCAGCACAGACAAGAACCACATATCTGTAATGAACAATCAGCAAATGCGAGAAAAACCTTCAATTTTTTTCAACCTTTAGTAGCTAATAGCTACAATGTTTTTGATTATCCTCTTGAAAGCCCAAATCATGGAGCCCGTACAATCGTAACAAATCCTTATACCAAATTTTTACCTGCAAATCCTTCGCTTGGAGCTACCAATGGCTGGCATTTTGATGGAACAACCAATTATACAAACACAAGAGTGAATAACGTATGGTCAAAAGAAGATTTAGCGGATGATGATGAAGGTAGTATAGGAACCAGTCCCAGCTCGGCTACGCTAGATTTTAACTATACCTATTCACAAACAACTGGTACGGCAGCAACCAATCGTGATGCAGCTATTACCAATCTTTTTTATTGGAATAATTTGATTCATGATGTTTTATTGAAATATGGTTTTGATGAACCTAGTGGCAATTTCCAGAAAATAAATACCACCGGACAAGGATCTGGTAATGACTATGTATTTGCTGATGCACAAGATGGTTCAGGTATGAATAATGCCAACTTCGGTACACCGCCAGATGGGCAGAATCCCAGGATGCAGATGTATATATTTAGTGATGGGGGAAGCCCTGCATACACACCTGATTCAGATTTTGATAATGGTGTAATTACTCATGAATATGGGCACGGCTGGTCGAACCGATTAACTGGTGGCCCTGCTAATGTTAGCTGTCTTGAAAACGCCGAGCAAGGCGGTGAAGGATGGAGTGATTATCTGGCTTTAATGCTTACTACTAAATGGAGTACATTATCACCAAATCTGGCAAGTGCTAATATATCAAGAGGTATGGGTACTTACGTATTAGGAGAAACTACCGCTGGCGCTGGTATTCGTCCTTACCCGTATTCTTATGATATGGCCAATGTAAACCCACTGATAACTTATGGAAAAATAACAGATTATTCGATACCACATGGTATAGGATCAATCTGGGCAACGATGCTTTGGGATATGACCTGGGAAATTATCATGCAGGATGGTCAGATTGTGAATAATATCTATACCACTCCGGCAGCTATTACCGATATGAAAGGTAATATAGCAGCGCTTAAACTGGTAAACGAAGGCTTAAGATTACAGCCTTGTAGCCCCAGTTTTGTAGATGCCCGTAATGCTATTCTGAAAGCCGATTCTTTATTATTCAACGGACGTTACAAGTGTTCTATCTGGAAGGCATTTGCTCGCAGAGGTTTAGGGATGAATGCCTCTACAGGAGTGTCAACTAACGACCTCGTTGTTACAGAAGATTTTACTCCATTTACTGACAGACCATTAAGTTCGGCCAAGTTTGTTACGATTTGTTCAAATACAGCATTTGCTTATACCGCTACCACAGCCACTGCAGGAGCCACTACTTTTAGCTGGTCGCGCCCTGCAGTAACAGGTATCAGTAATGCAGCAAGCAGTGGTAATGCTGCTTCTGTTAATGAGACTTTGGTTAATACTACTAAACTGCCCATTGTAGTTACTTATTACTTCTTATTAACACCAAGCAGTTGTCAGGCCCCTCAGGCAGTTAAGGTGACAGTTAATCCCAGACCGGCTCCATCTGTTGCGACTTATAATGTTTGCCAGAATGGTAGCGTGCCTGTTGGCCAGGGTTTAGTAGGTGCGGGTACTACTACCACTCTTTTGCATGGAACATTAAGTGCCAGCTCTCCTACTTATAGAAGAGGGGCAGGTAATAATATTACTTACTATTCGGCATCTAATGTGGGTACTGCGGTATACTATAAAAAGCACACTTTTACTCCAACATCAAGCGGAACAGTATCAATCGAATTAATTAATGGAACATTAAATGGAGATACGCCTTATGATGCCTATATGACGCTCTATCAGACCTCATTTAATCCGGCATCTCCGGCTACTAACTTTGTAAGAGGTGATGATGATAACGGAAGTAAAACGTATGCACCAAGAATTGTTCAGAACCTGACAGCAGGAGTTACTTATATATTGGTTGTTACTACCTATTATAATGGTGTAACCGGAAATTATACCATACAAGCCACCTCTCCGATTTTCACGAATGTCAGTGATTGGTATACTGCCAGTTCAGGCGGTTCTTCTCTTTTCAGGGGTAATATCTTCAATCCTGTTGGGGTAGCAGGCTCGGGTATTTCTAATACAGCTACACCCATTACAAAAACTTTTTATCTGGCAGATAGCTCAGCTTTA
>CBIHRH010000737.1:0-2920 GCA_966212365.1 uncultured Emticicia sp.
GCATAGGAAATCTAGGCAATGGCGAGATTGTACAGATGATGAATGATGTTATCAAAAGCTTTGAATTTGAAAAAATAGATACGGCTTTTGTGAAATTGTTGAATTGGGGAGAGAAGCAATAAAATCGCATAATACTATTATAATATACAAGGGGCAATCCTGAACCAGAGATTGCCCCTTGTATATTATATGTATATTGTTCGATTATTTCTTATCACTAACAGCTACCGCAATTTTTGAATCGGCTGTGCCATAGTATAAAAACCAGCGATCTTTAAAGTTTACCAGACCCTCAACAAAAACTACATTGTTTACCTGTCCAGTCAATTCATAAGGTTTATCAGGCTCAAAGAAAAAGGTTTTTGAGCGGTCAAGGATTTTTGTCGGGTCGTTCTTATCAAATAATACTTTTCCGGCTCTGTAAGCATTCTTAGTATCGGTGGGCGTGTTCTGGAAACCTTTGTTGGCACTATTATATATTAATAATATACCTTTATCAGTGATGAAAGCTGCCGGGCCGGATTCTACCAGCCAGCTATCGAAATTATCGTCTCTGGGTTTTACAATTGGTTTAGGTTTTCCGGTTTGATCTTCCAGAATCATCCAGTCTGTCAGATTATCTGAACTTGCCAAGAAAAGATTGGTATCACCAAAATACATCCAGTACTTACCGTTGATTTTTTTGGCAATGAACTTCTCATTTACTTTCTCACAAATAATCGCCCCTGATTTTGACCATAGGCTTTCGTATTTGGCATCTTTGAATGCTAAACCTTCTTTTTTCCAGGTTTGTAAATCAGGTGATGAGGCGACACATAAACGAGCAGTTTTGCCATCGTAAGCCGTATAAGTCAATATATAATTACCATTGGCTGTTTCTACCAGGCGTGGGTCTTCACAACCTCCCGGATACTCATACTTTTTCATGAAATCTTCTGTCGGATAAAATACCGGTTTAGACTGACGTTTAAAGTGAATCCCGTCTTCGCTAACAGCCAAGCCTAAACGTGAGGTACCATCTACTACTTTTACCGTATCTTCTGCTCTGTATAATAAATACACTTTTCCATCTCTTATTACTGCTGATGGGTTGTAGACATCTTTTGCCTCCCAGTTAACGGTTCTTTTTAAAATCGGATCATCGAATGTGGTAGTGTCATTCGGTGTTAAAACCGGATTATCAGAGTCTTGTTTTACAAAGGGCGTCAGTTGCCAGTCTTGTTGTTCGGTTTTATTTTCGCAGGCTGCTAAAGAGATAGAAAAAATAAAAAGGTATTTTTTCATAGATTTGTATTTTCGGTGAATAGAAATTAAATAAATTAAAGTGTTGTATCCTTCATCCAAATATATAGACAATCTCAATAAATCTGAAATGCTACGATTAATCTTTATCCTCACTCTTTTATTAGGTACTCCACTATTGGCGCAAGAACGTCTAATTATGATAGGTGGTGGCAAACGTACACCCGATATGCTAGCGAAATTCATTGAATTAAGTGGTAATGAAAATGGTAAGATACTAGTGATTCCATGGGCAAGTGGTGTTCAAGATGAAAGCTTTGAGGCATTTAATAAAGATATTGTAGCCCTCTCAAAAATCAAAGTCGAAAAAGCTTCTTTATCTCCGCTGACACCTGAAACAAAAGTCATATTTCTGAATCAATTGAAATCGGCAACAGGTATCTTTTTTTGTGGTGGAGACCAGACCCGAATCATGGCAGTTTTGCAGGATGAAGAGCTATTCAATGCCTTGCATACCCAATATAAAAATAAAGTTGTATTTGCCGGAACAAGTGCCGGAACGGCTATTATGAGCCAGAAAATGATTACAGGCGAAGGGGATTTTAAAGTAATTGACGGGTCGAAGGTAGAAATAAAGAAAGGCTTGGGTTTATTAACCAATATTATTGTTGACCAGCATTTTATTAAACGCCAGAGACAAAACCGTCTGATTGGCCTGATATTTCAGAACCCTGAATTATTGGGCATTGGTATTGATGAAAATACCGCATTATATGTAGAAGACAATAAGCTAGCTGAGGTTATGGGCGAAAGCCAGGTAATGATTTTTGAAACACAAAAAAACCGCAATGAAATGAAATTTCTGGTTCTGGAAAAAGGGGAGAAATTTGATTTAGAAAAGAAGAAGCGTGTAAAATAGTTGAAGCCATAGATTTATTTAGGCAGACAAAGGACATTTTTCTTACCTTTGCAGCAAAAATCAATTATAGATGAGTACCGACCGTTATATGCAGCGCGGTGTTTCTGCCGCTAAAGAAGATGTTCATAAGGCCATTGAAAAGCTCGATAAGGGTTTATTCCCGAAAGCTTTTTGTAAAATTTCACCTGACACTTTGGGTGGAGACGCCGAGTATTGTAACATCATGCATGCCGATGGCGCAGGTACAAAAACTTCTTTGGCCTACTTATATTGGAAAGAAACAGGTGACTTATCTGTTTGGAGAGGTATTGCACAAGATTCTATCGTGATGAATACTGATGATTTATTGTGCGTAGGTTCAGTAGGGCCGATGCTTATTTCTTCAAGTATTGATAGAAATAAAAACAAAATTCCGGGTGAGGTAATTGCTGAAATTATCAATGGTACAGAAGAATGTTTAGAAATGCTCCGTAGCCATGGCATTGAGATTTACAGCACTGGCGGTGAAACGGCTGACGTGGGTGATTTGGTAAGAACGATTGCCGTAAACAGCACGCTGATTGCCCGTATGAAAAGAACCGATGTGATTTCTAACGACCGGATTGAGGCAGGTGATGTGATAGTTGGTCTGGCTTCTTATGGACAAGCTATTTACGAAAAACAATACAACGGTGGCATGGGTAGCAATGGTCTGACCTCAGCCAGACATGACGTATTAGATAAAATCTATGCCGAAAAATATCCTGAAAGTTTTGATGG
>CBIHRH010000738.1:0-2915 GCA_966212365.1 uncultured Emticicia sp.
ACCAAGGCCCGGCAAATATTGAGATATTTCATTTTTAAGTGAATCAATGGCATTCTGAACTAATTTCGAAAGAGAGACATATAAGGTTTGTTCATAAGATTTGCCATTGATTTTCAACGAAATAAGATACTCAGTATACTCGGTTGAGTCCGAATCCTCTGTAGTCTTTTTATAATTGATTTCTCCGAATTTGGCATCAGGTAATAATTTTGAGCCAAACTTATTCAGGATATAACTATAAATTTCTGCGTTGTTTTTACCGACCATTTCATTCAAATCAATCAACACTGCTCGCTCACTTGCTTTCAATACATCTGAGGGCTCTTTGCTTTTTTTCAAGTCCAATGTTTTCCTGTTATCCTCTGTAAGCATATTTTCTCTTTGCAGGGCATCTGCAAAATCTTCAGTGCTGAAAGCCGCTATTTGTGCCTGATACGAATGATAAGCATTTTCGGCGACTGGATCATTAAATATTTCACTGTAGTTTTTATCAATATAATCGTACTGTTTCCTGGTAAGAAAAATATAATTACTTTGATTATTTAGAGTAAAAGTGCCAATATTTCCATTAATCTTATAAAACGTGCCATCAATCTTATTTTCTTCTAAGGCAGCATTAATCAATTCAATTAATTGATATTCATTCAGACTGACATTGTCAAAATTAAGATAACTGCTTGTCTTCATATTCTTTTGTGCTTCAAGCAGTTCTTTGTCTATTTTGGGTACTTCTTGCTTATACTCATATTTTTTATCCTTAATCCTGAAACTCATGACCAGATTCCGGTCTTTCTCATTGCTTTTTACGATTTCAGTCTCGAAATTATCACTAACCTTTTCTGGTTTGAACTGATTATGAGACACCCGGGCTAATTCTGATACAAATGATTTAAACGAATTTACTTTTTCGGTTTCAGTTTTGGGTGTAAAATTTACTTTTGCAATTATATCAGGAAAACTCAGCAATAAACTTCTCTTGACATTACTTCTATTGCCCGATTCAAATCTGAAATCAACAATAGCTTTATCAACTGATTCTTTTGTGTCAGTCGATAAAATATCATTTTTCTGAAAGTCATTAATAATTGCGGTCAATTTTTCTCTACTGAATTTATCTGAAAAATCGCTTTTCTCTGAGCCAAGCAAATTTGCTAAAATGGCATTATCCTGCATTTTAGTTTTGAAGACTAAACTCTGCGTACTATCCACTAAAATCAGAGCTTTACGAGAATCCCTTATTGGCAATAGAGGATTTATCTCATTAGCTACTACGATTAATCTTTTGTTTGACTTTTTATCTGTGAGATAATCATTGATTGACTGAAAATCTTTGGCATTAATGCCTATCAAAGGAGAAAAGAGAACAGCATAAGATTTAATAATATTAGTATCAATATGTACATCCGGGGGAATGCTTTTTTGCAGAGTTTTGAACCAGGAAAAATCAGTATCGGCTTTCTGCGCATACGTGAGGCCATTAACTGCATACTGCAAACGATAAGACTTTTTATCTTTATCCATTGGATTTCTGAAAGGCAAACCCATTGGATTATCAAAAGATGATTCATTGTTAATTTTGGCTATTTCTTTTACCGAAAAATCTGAGAACGCAAATTCTGGGAGGAGTTTGGTTTTTACTTCATTAAAAAGATTCTGATAGATTTCTTCACGCGTAAAGTTCCCTTGCTCCTTTTCAATAACCACTACATTATTACATAATGAAAGAATGTCTATCTTACTCTTTAATTCATAGGGTTTATAAGATTGTTTGAGCAAGTCTGCCTTTTGTTTAGATAGCATCTTTGCTGCATGAAGACTATCAATAAACTTAAACTGAATATTTTTCTGGGGAGTGTAATTATCGTAAAACCAGGTTTGCTTGGCAGCGTAAATAAAGAAGCCAAAATCATTAATTAGTTTAATACGGTCTTTTTCAAGCCATTTTAGCAGCTCGTCGTAAACCTTTTTATCAATTAATTGAATCGCTCTTAGTTTATCTGCAAGTATCAGGTAGTTTTCTTTGGATGGTTTTAAATTTTGCTCTAAACCTAGAAAAGAGAGAGGATTCTTAGCATTGATTTCTCCTTCAATGTCAGGCTTAAAATACATATTTTCACCCAATATTTTCTCCGACATTTCCCGAAGTTGGACTAATTCATCAGCAGCAGAACCAACATTACGCATTACTTCAAAAATACCTACAAAGCCCAGAATAGCTGCTCTTGACTTAAAAAGCGAATCTGGGACTTTATTTAAAGCACCAAAAGGTAATCCTGACAGACGTTGCTTGATTGCAGGATTATCTTTAGAAACGGCTTTTAGAAACCCATCTTTACCAAACTCTGAAATAATCTCTTCCTTTTGTAGTGCATCAAGATATTTTTTGACCTGATCTTCGGATAAACTTTGTGTAAAAGCTGTGAGTGAAAATAATGAAAATATAAACAAAAGTATGTGTTTCATAAACCAGAACATTTTTATTCAAAAGTAATTCACTTTCTGATAATTAACTAAACTTGAATATAAATATTGAGTGATTTAGTGAGTTAATTCTTCACACCATTGGCCATTTAAAGGTGCTGGTTAATTTAATTTTCATTCCGGTAACAGAAGATTTTCTGGCTGCCTCTATGATTTCTAGCACATGCAGGGCATGCTCTACATTAATTCGTGGTTCAATGCCTTTTATAAGGCTTTCTCCTACAACTCTTGCTCCTTCCTGCCATTCATAACCGCCTTTATCGGTAGAGGTCAATACAGGAGGTTCTGTCCATGAAGTATCCAAAATCACTCCATTGGTTTCCCAGTCATAGCCAATCAAGCGCATATTGCCATTATCTCCAAAAATCTGAATTGAATGGAGGCTTTGAGCACCAGCCTCATGCCCATGCGGGTCGATATAATTAAAAACACAC
>CBIHRH010000739.1:0-2913 GCA_966212365.1 uncultured Emticicia sp.
AAGAATTATTATTGGCGTATTATTAATCAATATTGCCCGTTTGTATTACCTTAATTCTGAATGGAATGAAGTTAACAAGTATACAGTTCATACTTGCTATTTAATAGGTTTAAGCCTGATTCTACATTTTGGGATTCTGAATGTCAACACCGGGTTGCTAAGGATGAAAGGGGTAAATGTGAGCGTTTGATTTAATAATCCAATTAAATCAAAAACCTTACAGGAGTTCTGGAGCAAACGATGGAATCTGGCATTTGTGGAGTTAACGACTCTTGCTGTTTTGAGACCTTTGAAGACGCATTATGGACAGAAAGTTGCTTTCTGGGCTTCTTATATTTTCTCGGGTTTATTGCATGAACTGGCCATCAGTTTGCCTGCCCGAAGCGGTTATGGATTGCCTTTTTTATATTTCATCATTCAGGCAGTATTGATTCTAGGAGTAGAAAAATATATCATCAAACCTGATACGGGTAATTTTAAAAGATTACTTTGGCTTTTAATTTGCCTTTTCTTGCCGATGCCAATTCTATTTCATCAACCTTTTATCAGGGGTGTTGTTTTGCCTTTGGTTGATATATTGGTAATTAAAGTGTAAGACGATTTTTCAAATCGTCAAAATTCGGTAGAATTTTATAGTTTGTCTATTCCTGAAATGGGTTTACAAACACCTATTTCAGGAATAAACATGCCATTCTTAACTCTCCACTACATAATTCAGTTCAATAACCCCAGAATCAAATTGCTTGCTATTCAATAACTTTAATTTTGTTTTGTCTTTAGCCTCTACAAACAATGGAATCCCTCGCCCGAGAATAGTTGGATTAAGAAATAGCCAGTAGCCATCAATCAAACCCTGTTCGATAAGCGCATGTGTTGCTGTCGGACTACCAAAAAGCAAAATATCTTCACCATCCTGTTGCTTTATTTTATTTATACGGTCGGCAAGGTTGTCGCTGATAACGGTTGTATTAGTCAGATCTGCCTCATTCAATGTTTTTGATAAAACAATTTTGTGCACATTTTTATACCATTCCGAATGCTCAATGTCATGCTTGCTCGCATTTGGCTTGTCTCCTGCGGTGGGCCAGTAACTCTCCATCATTTGATAAGTTGTTCGTCCATACAAGGCAGTGTCACCACCGCTTATCCGCTTACCGACATAATCAAAAAGCTCTTCATCAACCTTTGCCCAGTTGAGTTCTCCATTCGGACCTGCCACAAAACCGTCGAGCGATATGTGCATAAATGAAATGAGTTTTCTCATATAATTCTATTTCTTATTGTTGTCTATATTTTTTTATTGTCTTCTACAATAACTTTATTCACTAATTCGCCATTCGCTAATTCACGATTTCCTACGCCAACACCGCATTCTTTCGCTTCAATATCAGGGCACTGATTAATGTTACAACAAGACCTACCGGTAAAATCTCCATATAGGTTAATAAAATAACACCAATGGGCGTTTCATAAAACTTTGCAGATTCTTCCATAGTCTTAATTTGCTCCTGAATTTCGGCTGCACTGGCTCCACTTTTTTGGGCTTCATCAATTACATGAGTTGTATATTTTTCCATAAAGTCAGGAACAAACACATAGTAGTCAACTAACCACACAAGCACGTAGATAGTAGAGGCAACGAGGCTTATGTATAAACCCACTTTAAAAGCTTTGCCAAAGGAGATACTTCCGTTATTATACTTATCTCTATAATTTTTGATACCCACAAAAACCATCGAGAAAGCCAATAGCATGGCAGCATATCCTACTACAAGACTGCCATCGAAATTATTACTCGAATAGCAGTAACTAATAGAACAAACCATAAATGTGGATACGATAAGCCCGGCTATCAATCCAAAAATGAGAACGATTCTTTGCATAGGAGTTTATTTGTTTAGGTCACAAAACTGAAATCTTCTGCCCGATTTATACTCATACTTTCGGGTGATTTTACACAAAAATAACAGATTTCATACCAAAGTATGAGTTACACTAGGGTATCAGGCTTAGTCTTTTGGCTTTTTCAACTGCCTGGGTTCTTCGCTTCACATCCAGCTTCTCAAAAACCTTTGAAGTATGCGTCTTGATGGTATTGAGCGATACAAATAATCTCACCGCAATTTCCTGATTGCTCAAACCGGTAGCCATTAATTCAAGTACTTCCAGTTCTCTTCTGCTTAATCCTAATTCATTAAGTGCTATTTCGTTCAGTTTAAATTCTTCACCACTTTCAACCTGATAAACTTTTTCTATGATCTGCTCTACTACCTGAATCTGCACTTTAGGCTTGGTAAGTTTAAGGGCGAGCCATATACCCAAAGCCGTAAAAATAAGAGCAATAGCCCCGATATACATCTCAAAAGCATGGCTAAAAATGATAAAACGCAATTCAAGCCACCTCATCAAAAACATGAGAACGGCTAACGAAATACCATAGAGAATAACATGCTTGTTTCGTATCAGGAAATTAAGAAGCATTGGCAATTAAAAATATCTTCCGATTTTAGGGTGTTCAACAATCATTTTTTTCAGCTTAAGGTTATCAATACTACCTTGCAATGAGTAGACTATTTTCCCACCAGGTTCAACCAGAAGCGTATATGGTAAAGCACCGTTCCATTTGGGGTCAATGGCTTCTATGAGTTTATAGGTGTCTTCTTCTTTAAAAATATAATTCTTCACACCCGAATGCTTGCTTTGCAGAAACTTCAAGGCTTTGTCTTTTTTATCCATCTTATCGGCTGTTAGCGATACAAACTCAAAATCACGGGCGCCATACATACGTTGCAGCTCCAGAAAATCAGGATATTCAAGAATACAAGGCCCGCACCAGGTTGCCCAGACATTTATCAACCGCAATTTATCCGAATCGTTACTTACCAATTTTTTTACTCCCTCAGTATCCAATTC
>CBIHRH010000740.1:0-2910 GCA_966212365.1 uncultured Emticicia sp.
GACGGAGACCTGGATTTGGGGGTTATTAAGATTTCGCAGACAGTTCAACAATTACAAGAGGTAACAGTAGTAGAGCAAAAGGCTTTGTTTGAAGAAAAACCAGATAAATTGGTATACAATGCCGAAAAAGACATCACCATCAAAGGTGGAAATGCCGGCGATGTATTAAGGAAGATTCCATCCATAGCCGTTGACCTTGACGGGAATGTAGAACTAAGGGGAAGTTCAAACATCAAAGTATTGATTAACAACAAACCATCTAACCTGATGGCGCGTAGCATTGCCGATGTTTTGAAGCAGATTCCCGCCGATGATATTAAGCAGATTGAGGTGATTACCTCTCCATCGGCTAAATATGATGCAGAAGGTACGGCTGGTATCATCAATATTATTACCAAAAAGAATAGCATACAAGGCGTAAATGGCAATGCAGACTTATCGCTTGGCAGATGGAACGACCGCTTGAATGGCTCTTTGAATTATCGCAGAAAATCGATTGGTTTCTCAGCCAGAGGAGGTTTTAACCGTTGGCGTAACCAGGGTGGCAACGAAACGAATCGTATCTCAACTGTAGAAGGTATTTCAAGCACTTTGTTACAAACAACGGCATTCAGAGGGAATGGAGAAAACGGATATGGCACTATTACAGCCGATTGGGATATTGACTCCCTCAACCGCATCAGTGCCAGCCTGAATCTATATGATGGTAAAAACGGAATGTATTTCGATTACCTGAATGATTACTCAACCCAAGGCATTACCAACCAATTCTTTACCCGTAATCTATACCGCATTTACGATTGGGACGGAAATACTTTAAACCTTGATTATACCAAATCATTTAAAAAGCCAAAGAGAGAGTTTAGCATCTTAACCATGTTCTCAAAAGAGGGTGAAGATAGTTTTTATAAACTCGATCAGTCTAACGAAAGCAATGTAATTAATTACAGAGAGAAAAGTACCAACTATAGTGCTAACTACGAAGGAACAGTACAATTGGACTTTACCAATCCTTTGGATAGTGTAAGCACGATGGAAGTAGGGTTGAAATCTATCTTCCGTAATGTAAAAAGTGATTATCAGGTAGCTAATGCTTTGGATGGTTCTACCAATTTTGAAGATGTTCCGGCTTTAGCCAATGTATTTGATTATGCACAGCAAGTTGCCAGTACTTATCTGACCTACTCACGGACTTCGAAAAATAAATGGGGTGTCAATGCAGGATTAAGATATGAGCATACCTTCATTCAGGCAGAGTTTCTGGCAGGTAAAGTACCTTTCTATAGCGACTATGGCAACCTGATTCCGAATGTGAGCGTATCAAGAAGTTTACCTAAAAATCAGAAGTTGAAATTGAGTTATACACAACGTATTCAACGCCCGATGTTATGGTTCCTGAATCCTTATGTAAACGCCAGTGAGCCTTTGATGACCTATACAGGTAACCCTTATCTTAAACCTGAACTGACCCATAGCGCCGAGATTAACTATAGTGTATACATCAAAGAATCGTCAATCAATACGTCGCTATTCATGCGTCAGACCAACAATGCTATTGAGCGAATCAGAACTTTTGATTCAGAGGGAGTTGCTACGATTAATTTCCAGAATATCGCACAGAATATATCTTATGGTATGACATTGAGTGGTAATACCAAAATTAAGAAGAAGTTCACAGCCAACGGTGCAATCAATGTTTATTATAACATTCTGAACAGCCCTGCCATGCAGGCTTCAAATGAAAACTGGATGTACCGTATCAACATGAACTCAAGCTATGATTTCGGTAAAGGTTTTAAAGCCCAATTCTTTGGATTCTTTAATTCACCACGGGTGATGCTGCAAGGTAAAGTAAGTGGATTTGCCTATTACAATATAGCCTTTCAGAAAGAAGTAATGAAGAAAAAAGCAACAATCGGCTTAGGTTTCGACAACTTCCTGGCACCGTATTTCACACAAAGAATGGAATTTTCAGGACCGACTTTTACACAAACGGGTAAATCAAAATATTATAATCAAGGGTGGAGAGTAAGTTTCTCTTACCAATTCGGAAAAATGAGCAGCCAACCACAACGTCAGAAGAAAAGCATCAGCAACGACGACAAAAAAGGCGGAGACAACTAAGGAATAGTACATACCAGGAATGGATTTTCCGAAGGTTTCTGAAAATAGGCTCATTTTCCACAAACAACAACATGAACCAGTAACACTTAATTTAAAATATATAACATAAACCAATAAAAAAAATCATGAAAAAAGTAGTTGTTGTCGTTTTAATCTGCATGGCCTATGCAACGTCCTTCGGACAAACTAAACCTTATAAAGTTGCTTTCAGCGGACAAGGGAAAAAAGTACAAGTAGCTGTTCAACAAGCCTCTGTAAACATTCAGGGAGTAGATGGTAATGAGGTGACGATTGAACAAACCGGAGAAAACCGCAAAGAATTGCCTAAAGAAGCAGAAGGCTTAAGATTGGTTACAGGTGGTGTAGTAGATAATACCGGAGTTGGCGCAAGTGCCGAAGTTGAGGGTAATGTGCTTAAAATCCTTATCCCTAAAAACCGCTATACAGGCATATTGACCATCAAAGTGCCTAAATCATTAGATTTAAGCGTGATAGAAAGCCAGAACTGGGGTGAACAAAAAATCATCATCAGTGATATTGCCGGCGAAATTGAATTGAAAACCAACAATTCAAGAGCATACCTGAACGATATTACCGGCCCGTTGGTAGCTAATACCGGACACGGAAAGATTTTTGTAACCTACTCAAAATTATCTCAAAGTTCACCAAGCTCTATCAGTGCTTCGGGTGCGATTGACATTACACTGCCAACCGATGCCAAAGCTAATCTGAAAGTTCGTAGCTACTATGGTGATTTGTTTACTGACTGGGATATTGCAGCTACCA
>CBIHRH010000741.1:0-2896 GCA_966212365.1 uncultured Emticicia sp.
AGGCTATCCTTTTAAGGGATGACGAAAAAACAGGTGGAAAAGCTGCCTATCAATCCAAACTGGAATTGATTATTCATAAATATCCTCAAGATTTAGATGCCAAATTGTTTCTGGCACTTAGTAAAATGGCCGGATATGATACGAAGCTGAACCCAAGAGAAGGGCAGATTTATTCAGAATACTTATTGAAAGATATTCTTCGGGAACATCCTGACAATGCTGCGGCACATCACTACTGGATTCACCTGAAAGAAAATTGTTGTCCGACAGAAGCTTTTCAAAGTGCTGAGATTCTTTCTAATCTCTCGCCTAATTCAGGCCATATGGTGCACATGCCGGGGCATGTGTATTATAAAGCGGGGGAATATCAGAAAGCCTACGAATCTTTTATAGCTGCCGTGAAGGTTGACTCTACTTATATGAGGGAGCAGAAAATACCGGAAGTAGATGCCTGGAATTATATTCATAATATCAATTATCTGCTCTCTAATTGTGCCGAAGACGGAAGATATGCTACTGCGCTCTACTACGCCGAAAAACTGAAAAATATGTCTGCTACCAAGGAACGAAAGAGAAAATACGAAGGCAGATTTTTCTATCAGGGTGTTATTGCTCCGGCTAAGATGGAACTATGCTTTGGCTTTTATCAGAAAGCGGCTGATAAACTGGCTGCTATTCAGATTGATAAAGACAGCCTATTTACCAATAAGGCAATTGCCTACAAAAATGCGCTCTTTCACTTTGCATCAGGTATGGCTGCCATTAAAGAAAACAATATCATACTTGCCCGACAACACTCGGAAGCCCTTGATGCGCATCTATGGCGGAATAGCAATCAATCCGTATCAAAAGATCAGATTAATGCCAAGCGGGTAAGTGACCTGAATGTAGCTTCTCTGGAATTACAGGGCGTGATACAGAGTGCTGAAGGTAATTATAAAGAAGCTATTGACATACTTGAAAAGGCTAAGCAAAAAGAAGAGGATTTGGGCTATAGTGAGCCCCCTACCTATGCCAGGCCAGTCCTGATTAGCCTGGCCGAAGCTCATTTAAAAGCTGGCAAATTCGATAAGGCTGAAAAAACTTATCAGGAACTTCTGAAAAAACATCCCAATAGTGCAAATGGCATTTGGGGCTTATGCAAAGTGTATAAGCAAACGAACGACCATCACAAACTTCATGAATATCAGGAAAAACTCAATCAAATTTTACAATATGGCGATAAAAGCCTTTTTCCGCTGTAATCTGTCTGACTATCATATTTATTCACAATAAACATTTAATTCTAATGAACAAGTACATAAAAATGCTCGCTTTGCTACTGCCATTTGTAGCGTTCTCTTTTGTGGAAGAAACTCCTTATGAAACTTCGATCAAAACATGGCATCAAAAACGAATAGAAAGCCTTAAAAGTGAAGAAGGGTGGCTGAATCTGGCTGGATTATTCTGGCTGGAAGAAGGGGAAAATACCATTGGAGGAGATAAAAAGAACTCTATTGTATTCCCTACCAACCATGCTGAACCTTTTATTGGAAAAGTAATTTTAAAGAAAGGACAAGTAACTTTTGAAGCTGCGCCAAACGCTATTGTTTTACTGGTTAATGACCCTGTAACAGAAACAACACTATTCCCTTATGTCACCAATAAACCGACTGTTTTAAAGCATAAAACATTACGCTGGTTTATTATTCAAAGAGGTGATAAATATGCGATACGCCTGAGAGACCTGGAAGGTGAATTTTTACTTGGTTTTAAGGGTATCGAAACTTTCCCTATTAATCAAGACTGGAAGGTAAAGACTAAGTTTGTGCCAACAGAAGGAAAAAAATTAAGCATTACCGACATAACCGGAAGAATTTATGAACAGGATTCTCCCGGAAAACTGGTATTTACCATTGATGGCAAAGAGCAAAGTTTAGCTGCAACCGGAACTAAAGAACGCCTGCACTTTGTATTCAGCGATGCAACCAGTAAGCATGAAACGTATGGTAGTGGCCGATTTCTAGATGCAGAAGCACCAGATGCTGAGGGGAATATTTATTTAGACTTTAACAAAGCCTATAATCCTCCTTGTGCTTTTACCCCATATGCTACCTGCCCGCTTCCGGTTAAAGAGAATCAACTGACAGTAGCCATTAAAGCGGGTGAGAAATATAGTGGCGGACATTGAGATTGGATTAGGTGATGGAGTAGACAGACTTTGAGAAGTGCCTCATAATACAGATTTCACTGAGCTATGTCGTGCAGTGAAATCTGTAATAATTATCTTATCTATTCCAAAAAACCTATAATATCCCGGTCTCCCACAAGAGACATCATACTCATGCGTAAGCAGCTCCCCTTTAGGGGTTGGGGCTTAAACTCTCCGTACCAACCGATACATCCCAGTGGGCATCTAAAATCTCAAAGCGTCTGGCTTCTTCTTTTTTAAATTTAGCCTGGTCAGGATATAACGTTTTTTTATAGGGCTCGGTCAAATTAGGGTCAAAGGCCGCTTGTACATTTTTAAATACCAAAGTCACTCTATAATCCCATCGGCCTTCCTCCGTACCGTGTTGTAGGGGTTTCTCTAATTTAATGCTTAACAAATCTCCCTTTTCGATGGCTTTCTTTAATAAAGGATAGTGATTTTTTTTGTATAATTCCAGAAATTCAGCTTGATAACCCCACTTGACTCTATAGTACCCTTCAACCGTAAAAGTTTCTTCTTTTTGTGTTTGAGCGAATGCTGATAAGTTGAGCAATGTAAGTGCTATAAGTAGAATGGCAAATCTCGTTTTCATATTTCTGATGGTTTAAGTGCTTAAAAAGTTTTTTATAAATTTAATCATATCATTTTTCTGATTTCTATAAAGCTGCCAATTTATTCTGTGTGTCATACAATAGAGATTTTCAG
>CBIHRH010000742.1:0-2895 GCA_966212365.1 uncultured Emticicia sp.
ATTTTTGCAGGAAGCAATCAGAACTAGAAGAAAAAGCAGATTTTTTTTCATTAAATTAGTTTTTAGGGTAATGAGAAACTGTTTGAGTTAATCTGAAAATTTAACTCAGACAACTTCTGAGTGTATTGCCAAAAACAAATTTAAGTTTTTAGGAGAAAATGTAAATAGTAAAGCAGTTTTTTTTGTGTAAATAGCCTATTTATTCGTTTCAAATTGCCGACTCTTGTAATATGCCATCAATTTATCTTCTTTTGCAGGCTGTCAGGTTATCAATACTAAATTCATAAACAGCAATCCTACTTAACAAGAAAGAGGCAGCTGAGCCTGTCCAGACCGAATAATCTAATGGAGGCTTTATTCCAAAGCTGATAGTCATTGCCAGTGCAAATGCTGATAATAAAAAGCCTGATGTAATGGCTGTTAATCTGGTTTTAAAACCTATAATTAATAAGATAGGTATAAGAATTTCTAAAATAGTGGCTATCACAGCCAAATCCTCCCCTATCTGAGGTGATACAAATGAGTTAATCGAATTGCTGTATCTGATAAAGTTTTGCCAGTTACCCCAAGCCACTGATGGAGCTCCTACAGTGCCCCAGAGGCCAAATCGGTCGGCAACAGCTGATAGAAACGAAATAGAAAGTGCTACGCGAAGGAATAACTGCGAAAATCTTGTTGTTAGCATGTTCAATGGTCTGAATATTTGTCAGGACAAAATTATCGACCAAAACTCTACATTTTCTTAAACTGGTTTAAGAAATCAGCCAGGTTGTTCAGATACAATTACGTTGCTAAGATTGCAGGGTTTTCTGATAAGCTAGAATAATGCTTTTTACATTGGCGGCATATTCATCAAAATTATACGGCTTTGTTTTGAATATATTTGCTCCTTTGCTGATGGTATCTTCCTCTAAATGTTTATTGCTGGCTGTAGTCAGAATCGCACAAAAAGTATCCTTGTGTTTTTTGTCCGCCCTTATTTCCACCAGTGTTTCTAAACCATTTTTCAGGTGCATATTAACATCTAACACAATGAGGTCAAACTTATCTGAAGTTTGCAGCAAATTCATCAATTCTAATCCGTTTTTCACGGTTGTAAGCAAAATTGGTATTTGTGTAAGTTGGGTAGCCTCCTCAAAGAAGGCTCTATCGTCTTCATCATCGTCGGCTAAAACAATTTTCAATATTTCCGGCATTAGCAAAGTTTAAATTGATGGCAGTTTTGTTAAAATATTTCGCTAAAAGTTATGTTAGTTCTCAAATATACTAACAGAGAATCAAATTTTAATGAATAAAGTAATATCCTTGGCCATCAACAGAAAAAGACTTGACAATTGATAATCAGGCCGATGTAGAAAATAATCTCATAAAAAGATTAATACGCACTACATAGTTAGCAATTGAACCTGTTTAAACTTATTTCTTTTGTCTACGAATGGCTATTTTTCACTCAAATTTCTCCAATTTATTTCGTCCGTAGCTCTGCTACGCACTCAATAAATTGTCTCATCTGATTAAAAAATAGCTCATTCTCAACATAAAATAAAAAGTTTAAACAGGTTCATTTTCTATATAAGTATAAATACTTAGTATAGTTTTTTAATAATGCTTTCATTCTCATGGCTGCGAAATACGATAAAACTGATAGTAAAACCGTTTATTAACTCATTTACATTTCTAAATATTTTAAGAAAAACTTTGACAATTGGAGGAATATATTGTAACTTTCTGTTAATAATAAAATAGCCTGAAAAAGTCGTGTTCATCAGTTTAATAGACTGTCTGTTTTCTTAAAGTAATAGCCTGTAAACTTAGCGGCTGTATTAATCTTTTACAGCTTACTCAATTGTGCGATAAAGCATTTCTCCCATTAACAATCTCCTAACTATACACTGATGGCAACTGTTTTTAATCTCAAAAACAAGGTATCCGAAGCACTCCAATTAAGCAAATTGATGGCTCAGAATACCTTTGGAAATGATTTTTTTATCATGATAAAAATCAAGGTTGATGGTGAACCTACCATGAGTTCACTGAAAAAATTCAAGGATTTTTTAGAAAAAGAACGACTTCGTTATGTTTCCTCATTTTCCTCAAAAATGGGAATCATGAATATATCGATTTATAGTTATTAGCAAGGGGCAGAAGGGTAAGGGCGACACACGCAGGGCGTGGGTAATTTGTGTAAGAAATAAAGCTTATTACAATAGCCATGAAACATCGTTGGAAAAAAGTAAGTATGAGAGTGCTGTATCAGAATCTGGCTATAGCACTTTTTTTTTATGTATTACGATTTTTTAAATCGTGTCTTATATAGTAGCATTGCCGCAACATAAACCAGGACACAGGACACCCGGTCTATGTTTCACAATTAATCACTTTTTCCTTTCTCCACTCATTTTACCGATTTCTTCAAAGAAAAATAAAAGACACTACCCTTTTTCTCTTCACTTTGGAGCCAGATTTTCCCTCCATTAGATTGGATAAATTCTTTAATGAGCAATAAGCCCAGGCCTGTACCCTTTTCACCTTTTGTACCGTATGCTACATCAATATTGGTTCTGAGAAACTGTTGTTGCTGTTCCTGGCTGATACCTGCCCCCGTATCTTTTACAGAAAACACTACCATTTCTTTGTCGGTGCTCTCCTGTGAACGAATATCAATTGTACCATTGGGGTAACTGAATTTGATAGCATTGGAAAGCAGATTCCGGATAATGAAATCGAAATGAGATGCATCAGCAAATAAACTCAAATTGACGGGTACTTCATTCGTAATGGTTATTGATTTATCCTTAGCCTGATTGAGTAATATACCAATATTTTTATCAATAACAGCTTTAGGCTGAAAATCTGTCATACTTACGGCTACACCCTGTAACTGTATTTTACCCC
>CBIHRH010000743.1:0-2889 GCA_966212365.1 uncultured Emticicia sp.
ACTTTAAAGTTTAATTATAAGATAATGAAAAA
The DNA here is from genome assembly GCA_966212365.1 of uncultured Emticicia sp. Taxonomy (GTDB): domain Bacteria; phylum Bacteroidota; class Bacteroidia; order Cytophagales; family Spirosomataceae; genus Emticicia. The sequence continues at coordinate 33 of CBIHRH010000743.1, forward strand.
AGTACTTTTAGCCCTGTTTACGGTGGTAATTCTGGGCGGTCTGAATTTTTCTTGTAACCTGATTGATTCAAAAGGAAACGAAAGTAGTGCAGATTCATTGGCTGCTGTTGAAAACGCTCCTAAGATTGAGTTTGATCACGAAAGTTTTGATTTTGGTACCCTGAAAGAAGGAGATATAAAGGAACACGAATTTACATTTAAAAATACAGGCAAAAGCCCTTTGCAAATTCTGAACGTACAGGTGCAATGTGGTTGTACAGTCGCTTCAAAACCTGAAACTCCGGTAGGAGTAGGGCAAAAGGATAAGATTGTTGTGCGTTTTAATAGCTTAGGTAAAGTAGGTATCAACAAAAAATTTGTAACTGTTTTCTCTAATGCTGTTCCGCCACAAGCGGTATTATCGTTTACGGCTGAAGTATTGTCTAAGCAGACCCCAGACTCTGCCCAGGCAATTATTGAAAAAGTAAAAAAAGTATTGAAATAACCCCCACTAAAAGATAAAACAATGGTACTCTTACAAGCACAGGGCGGAAACGGGATGTTTTCGATAATAATGATGGTCGGCATGATTGCGGTATTCTATTTCTTTATGATACGTCCGCAACAGAAAAAATCACAAGACCAGAAAAAAATGGTAGAAGAACTGAAAGAAGGTGATGAAGTAGTAACTTTTGGCGGAATGCATGGCAAAATAGTGTCAAAAGACGAAACAACTGTTACGATTTCGGCAGGCGGTGGTGCAAGATTGACTTTTGAAAAAACATCAATCGCAAGAAAAAAATAAGAGGTTCTTATTTGATTTGTGAGTGAATAAATAGCCGTGCAAGCGCCTTAATATTGTATGAATTTCAAAACGTTAGTCTTGTGTTTTTTTGCGGCTGCTGTATTCTGGCTATTACATGCCCTGAATAAGTCAGGCTATACAACCAAGATCAATTATCCATTAGAGATAATATACGACGATTCACGTTATATTCCGACTACTCCATTGCCTAAAACCATCAGAGTAAGTTTGTCGAGTACAGGGTGGAATTTATTAAAAGATAATTTTTCTCTCAACGAATCACCTCTATTATATGAGATTGAAAACCCTGAGAGCGAAAGGCAATTAAATACAACAGTTTTATCTGAGAAACTTTCGGCAAAGCTGAAAGACTCTAAAATCAACTACATTGTTACGGATACTTTCGCCTTGAATTTTGAAAGAAAGTATACCAAGAAAGTAGCTTTGAAAGTAGATAGCCTGGGGGTAGATTTAGAAAAAAACTTTGTAATAGCAAGTCTGATTACTGTAATACCTGCGGAGATTGTAGTAGAAGGGCCGGCCTCAGCTTTAAAGACTTATCAGGATACTTTTTATCTGAAGGTACCTGCTAAAAATTTAGCTATTAATTTTGATGATAAGATAAGTATTCCATTGCCGAAAAATTCAATGATGAAAACCAGTGCCAATCAGGCTACGGTAAGCTTTGAAGTAGCAGAATTGTTGAAATAATTATTCCTCACCCCAACCCCTCTCCCCAGTGAGAGGGGCTAAAAAAAATCTCCCTCTCTGCAGGAGAGGGAGATTTAGTGGGTGAGGAGTTTTCCCTTCACCCTAATTAAATATTTATTGACTGATGCCATCAGAAACCGCTCGTCGTTCGCAGGCTACGCCTTTAAAAGATGCCATCGAAGCATTTCTGAGGACTTTTAATCTGAAGTCTAAGTTCAATGAAACCTATCTCCAGGCTTTCTGGGAGCGTATGATGGGTAAAGTTATCGCATCCCGAACCAAAGAAATCTACGTAAAAAATCGGGTACTATACCTTCGTATAGATTCTTCACCCTTACGCCAGGAGCTCTTTATGGCTAAAACCAAATTGATAGATCTGGTTAATAAAGATGTAGGTGAATCAGTAATTGACGATGTCATTTTTTTATAAAGGTCTGCTAAACCTTTTTCAGGCACTTATTTGTTAACTTGCTACAAACAATTAACAATTACCCTAAAAAGTTCAGAATACCATGAGTAAGAAAAATGTACTCGTCGAAAACGAACGCAATCGTCAGGATTTAGGCTTTGGTACCAAACTAACCGACCGCCGGAAAAGACTACTCAAACAAGACGGACAATTTAATGTAAAACGTAAAGGCCAATCATTTGAGGCCTGGTTGAACATCTACAACCGTTTCATCATGATGCCCTGGAAAATTTTTTTCCTAATTGTGTTGCTGGTTTATCTCCTACTCAATTTTACTTTTGCCATTACTTATTACATGATAGGAGTAGAGCACCTGATTGGAGTAAACATGACAAGTACACACTCGCAGTTCTGGGATGCCTTCTTTTTTAGTGCACAATCGCTGACTACGGTGGGTTATGGACGAATTTCGCCAGATGGCTTTGCCGCCAGTTGGGTATCAAGCCTGGAATCATTAGTGGGTTTGATGATGTTTGCCATCGTTACGGGCTTACTTTATGGGCGTTTTTCAAGACCTGCTGCGCGTATTTTATTCAGCGGAAATGCCCTGATTGCACCTTATCTGAATATCAATGCCTTGATGTTCAGAATGGTGAATGAAAGAAGCAACCAGTTGATTAATATGGAAGTGAGTATGGTCTTTTCAAAAATCGAAGTGAGAAATGGTGTGCCAAACAGAAGATATTATGGTCTGCCTCTGGAAAGAACAAAGGTCAACTTTTTCCCGACAGACTGGACAATTGTGCATCCATTAACTGAAGATAGTCCGTTATACAATGAAACGCCGGAATCATTAACTGCCAGTGATGCAGAATTTATGATTGCTATTCAAGGCATAGATGATACCTTTGCAGATGCGGTTTATGTGCGACATTCTTACAAGACAGAAGAAA